>NZ_JAHGAP010000020.1:0-51619 GCF_030248655.1 Vibrio sp. D431a
AAACCTAAATAACGTTGTTCATGGTGGCTACGACGGGATTCGAACCTGTGACCCCATCATTATGAGTGATGTGCTCTAACCAGCTGAGCTACGTAGCCATCTTTTGGAGCGAGACAATATAAACCTTCACGCTCTCAGTGACAACCCCTTTTATAAAGGAATCTCACTTGAATAATGGCAGGTCTACCTGGATTCGAACCAGGGAATGGCGGCATCAAAAGCCGCTGCCTTACCGCTTGGCGATAGACCTGCAGGCAATAGTCACAATGACTATTTAAAATATGGTGCGGAAGGAGAGACTTGAACTCTCACACCTTGCGGCGCCAGAACCTAAATCTGGTGCGTCTACCAATTCCGCCACTTCCGCATCTATTCCTAACTGCTCTGATAAAAAGAACATTTAGGAATGGTGGCTACGACGGGATTCGAACCTGTGACCCCATCATTATGAGTGATGTGCTCTAACCAGCTGAGCTACGTAGCCAAAACCATATTTTTTGTTCTCAACGCTTTGTTGCCTTGTCGTTGGGAACGGCGCGCATTATGCGAAGTTGAGTGAGATCCGTCAACAGTTTTTTTTAATAAATTTCGGAAAAAACCTCGTTCGCTTCCTTTTTAAACAAAGAGGCGTGTTTATGATCTAAAACTGGAAATAAATTAGCTTGCAGTTGCGTAATTTATTTTTGTTCATTTACTTAAGGTATTAAAAAAGCCAGCTTAACAGCTGGCTTTTAGTGTAAATGAAGTGTTTAGAATTCATTCATTTAATTAAACATTGAAGCGGAAGTGTACAACATCGCCATCTTTTACGATGTAGTCTTTACCTTCTAGACGCCATTTACCTGCGTCTTTTGCGCCATTTTCACCATTGAATTGGATGAAATCGTCGTAACCGACTACTTCTGCACGAATAAAGCCTTTCTCGAAGTCAGTGTGGATCTTACCTGCCGCCTGAGGCGCAGTTGCACCAACAGGGATTGTCCAAGCACGTACTTCTTTAACACCTGCTGTGAAGTAGGTGTGTAGAGTCAGTAGTTCGTAACCAGAGCGAATTACACGGTTCAGGCCCGGCTCTTCGATCCCCATATCTGCTAGGAATTCTTCGCGATCTTCATCTTCTAGTTCAGATAGTTCAGATTCGATAGCTGCACATACAGGTACAACGACATTGTTTTCTTTTTCTGCGAACTCACGAACCGCATCTAGATATGGGTTATTTTCGAAGCCATCTTCGTTTACGTTTGCAATGTACATAGTTGGCTTCAGTGTTAGGAAGTTTAGGTAGCCGATTGCTGCTAACTCTTCTTTAGATAGCTCAACTGTGCGTGCCATGCCGCCTTCAGTTAGTACTGGTAACAGTTTTTCTAGTACGGTTAGTTCAAATTTTGCGTCTTTATCGCCGCCTTTTGCCTTCTTCGCGTTACGTTGAATCGCTCGCTCACAAGAATCAAGGTCAGCCATTGCAAGTTCAAGGTTGATCACTTCGATATCTTCGATAGGTGAAACTTTACCTGAAACGTGAACAATGTTTTCGTTTTCAAAACAGCGTACAACGTGGCCAATCGCGTCTGTTTCACGGATGTTAGCTAGGAATTTGTTACCTAAACCTTCACCACGTGATGCACCAGCAACAAGACCAGCGATGTCCACGAACTCCATCGTCGTTGGAAGAACTCTCTGTGGGTTAACGATCTTAGCTAGTGCGTCTAGACGTAGATCTGGCACAGGAACCACACCAGTGTTTGGTTCAATGGTACAGAACGGGAAGTTTGCTGCTTCGATACCCGCTTTAGTTAGTGCGTTGAACAGAGTTGATTTACCTACGTTAGGTAGACCAACGATGCCACATTTAAAACCCATGATAGTAACCTTATTCAGCTTTGAACGTGTGGAGGCGATTTTGTGCTTTAGATAGGCCATCCTTAATCAGGATATCTAGACAACGAACAGCCTCATCAGCTGCTGCATCTAAAAGCTCTTGCTCTTTAGCTGGCGCTTTACCTAATACAAAACCCGCCACTTTATCTTTGTGTCCCGGATGACCAATGCCAATACGAAGACGATAAAAATCTTTGTTATTGCCCAGTTTGCTAATGGTGTCACGCAGACCGTTGTGTCCACCGTGACCCCCACCTTTTTTAAACTTAGCGACACCTGGCGGTAAGTCTAGCTCGTCATGAGCAACCATGATCTCTTCAGGTTTAATTTGATAAAATTTCGCAAGCGCTGCGATCGATTTACCTGATAGATTCATGAAGGTGGTTGGGATAAGCAAACGGAGATCCTGGCCATTGACCATAATGCGTCCTGTTAGACCAAAAAACTTTGGTTCGTTCTTCAGTGTAACGTTGTGAACGCGTGCTAATTCTTCTACAACCCAAGCGCCCGCATTGTGACGAGTTCTGGCGTATTCTGGTCCTGGATTAGCAAGACCAACAAGAAGTTTGATTTGTTGACTCAAGGTTAGGATCTCTCTGGAATCTCAAAAAGCGCAGTATGATAGCACAGAAAACTCGTGGTGGGCGACCAAGGGATTTTCTAGTTATCAGTACAAATAAAAAAACACCCCAAAGAGGGGTGCTTTTGAAATCAGTGTAACTGAAATGTTCGTATTAGTTGAACATTGCAGAGATTGACTCTTCGTTGCTGATACGACGAATCGCTTCAGCCAGCATGCGAGATAGGCTTAGTGTTGTCACTTTACCTGTTGCAGCCATCTCTTTAGACAGAGAGATAGAGTCAGTTACGATAACTTGGTCAAGAACTGAGTTCTTGATGTTATCCGCAGCGTTGCCTGAGAATACTGCGTGAGTAGCGTAAGCGAATACACGCTTAGCACCGCGCTCTTTTAGTGCTTCAGCTGCTTTACATAGTGTGCCACCTGTGTCGATCATGTCATCAACGATCACACAGTCACGACCTTCAACATCACCGATTAGGTTCATTACTTCAGAAACGTTTGCACGTGGACGACGCTTATCTACGATTGCGATGTCGATGTCGCCTAGTGCTTTTGCTGTTGCACGAGCACGAACAACGCCACCTAGGTCAGGAGATACCACTACAGGGTTATCTAGACCGCGAGCCTGCATATCTTCAAGTAGCACTGGCGTGCCGAAGATGTTGTCTACAGGTACATCGAAGAAGCCTTGAATTTGCTCTGCGTGTAGGTCGATAGTTAGAACGCGGTCAACACCAACGTTAGATAGGAAATCAGCAACAACTTTTGCAGTAATTGGCACACGCGCAGAACGTACACGACGGTCTTGGCGAGCGTAGCCGAAGTAAGGGATAACTGCAGTGATACGGCCTGCTGAAGCACGGCGCATTGCATCAATCATAACAACCAATTCCATTAGGTTGTCGTTAGTCGGTGCACAAGTGGATTGAATGATGAAAACATCGCTACCACGAACATTCTCATTGATTTGAACTGCAACTTCGCCATCAGAAAAGCGAGAAACAGATGCATCACCAAGAGAGATGTAAAGACGATCAGCAATACGTTGGGCTAGTTCAGGTGTTGCGTTACCAGCAAATAGCTTCATATCAGGCACGGTGGAAACCTCGGGTTTGCGTCCAGTTTAAATAGGTCGGTGTGAGGCTGATTGGTATTCAGCCAAAGTCTCTTTTAATGGCGAAATATTGCGCCCTTGAGCGATAAATGCCGAGACTTTATCAGAGAGTTGTGCAAGGATAGTTTCTGCTTCAGATTTGCTCGAAAATTCAGCAAAAACGCAAGATCCTGTCCCAGTCAATCTTGACGGCGCGTATTGTAGCAGCCAAGAAAGTTGCTTATCAACCTCTGGGTAGAGCATTCGTACAATTTTTTCGCAATCGTTTACGCTTGGCGTATTTAAAAGTGTTTCTAGATCTCGTTTTGGGGTGTTTCGCGTCAGATCTGGATGACAAAAAACGTCGACGGTTGCGATAGATACATTCGGTCTGACGACTAAATACCACTTTTCTTCGGGATAAGCAGGAGAGAGTTTTTCACCAACACCTTCAGCAAAAGCTGCAAATCCGCGCACAAATACGGGCACGTCTGCGCCTAGTTTTAAACCTATTTCAGCCAGTTCGTCGTCAGTTAGATTCAGTTGCCATAAGTAATTCAGTGCCACTAATGCTGTAGCTGCATTCGATGAGCCCCCACCAATGCCTCCACCCATAGGCAGCACTTTCTGTAGCTCAATATGCGCGCCAAAAGGGCAGTTTGAGTAAGTTTGAAGCGCGGTTGCTGCTTTCCAAATTAAATTGTCTTGAAGGGGCACACCTTCTATGTCTGGAGAAATCGTAATATCACCAGAATGGTTCGCTTGAATGGTGAGCTCATCGCCGTGATCGACGAATTGGAATAAGGTTTGTAACTCGTGGTAGCCATTCTCTGTACGGCCGTTGATATATAGAAAGAGATTCAATTTCGCTGGTGATGGCCAGCGTGTTGAAAGTTCAATCATTGGGTGATGTTCCATTTTGTGATCACTAGATTTATTTTGACATCAGCTGTGGTGAGTTTCAGCTTATTTGGCAGAGGGAGAGACTGTTCATGCCATTGAACGTCGCCATATCGTTGATAAGCAATACTCCAATCATTTAAACCAATTTGTTTGTTTAACGCTTGCAGTGTATTGGTTGGAGACAGTTGGAATTTGTCGGCATCGGTCGGTAGACCTAATAGCCAGTCAGGCATGTGTTCGACGGGCATCATCAACCCTGTAAGACGGTAAATCAGCTGGTTAGCACTGCGAGAAGAAAGGACCTGATCGTCGTAAGTTTCTACTGTGGCGCCTTGTGGGGTGATGGTGAGCTTTAATGCCGTTTGTCCGAGAATCGTTGTTAAACGCAACTGGCTTAGTGCTGAAGAATGTTTCCAGTAGAAGTTTAAATTTTGTCTTTGGTCTGGGCCAATATAACCAAGTTTCCCCGTTGCTTGAAAATCTTGGATGGTTTCGAGTCGCTGCTCATGAGCTTGCCATTCAACGCTGGTAACACTTTCTGGAACGGACGAACAACCAGCGAGCAGTAAGCTCGACAAGAAAAAAAGAATAAAGGAGCGTAACGTCATGTTTGATGGCTTATTAATCTGTTTCATCGGGAATCGCTCACAACTATAGCATTGAAAAGTCGCACTTAGGAAAACAAATCCGGCTTACCCTTTCAATAAATGCGTGCTTACAGTAAAATTCTGGACCTATTTTATAACCTATCCCAGAGATACCACGTTAGATGTCCTTGCTTGCTATTGGAATTAATCACAATACAGCGTCTGTCGACTTGCGAGAGAAGGTGGCGTTTGGTCCGGATAAACTCGGCCCTGCACTCGAGCAACTTAGAGAGCACGAAGCGGTTAACGGCAGTGTGATTGTTTCAACCTGTAACCGAACTGAGTTGTACTGCGATGTTAAGCAAGGAGCGCGAAACAAGTTGATCGATTGGCTTGCTCAATTTCATCAAGTGAGCCGCGAAGATTTAATGCCGAGTTTGTATGTTCATGAAGAACAAGCTGCAATAAAGCATTTGATGCGCGTATCGTGCGGTCTTGACTCTCTGGTGTTGGGTGAGCCTCAAATTTTGGGGCAGGTAAAGCAAGCATTTTCTGACTCGCGAGATCATCAAGCTGTCGATGCCTCGATTGATAAACTGTTTCAAAAGACGTTCTCAGTCGCCAAACGGGTAAGAACAGAGACAGATATTGGTGGTAATGCCGTGTCCGTGGCTTATGCGGCATGTACACTGGCAAAACATATTTTTGAGTCGTTATCAGATTCAACCGTGCTTTTAGTTGGTGCGGGCGAGACGATTGAATTGGTCGCGAAGCATTTAGCGTCCAACGGTTGCACAAAAATGATTGTCGCGAACCGCACTAAAGAGCGCGCGCAAGGCTTAGCGGACCAATTTGGCGCAGAAGTGATCAGTTTGAACGAAATTCCTGAACATTTGGCGAAAGCGGACATTGTGATTAGCTCAACGGCGAGCCCATTGCCTATTATTGGCAAAGGTATGGTCGAAACGGCTCTAAAGCAGCGCCGACATCAACCTATCTTGTTAGTAGATATTGCGGTGCCGCGAGATGTAGAGTCGGAAGTCGGTGAACTGAACGACGCATATCTGTATTCTGTTGATGACTTGCAATCTATCATCGACAGCAACATTGAGCAGCGTAAAGTCGAAGCGATTCAAGCTGAAGCGATTGTTAGTGAAGAAAGCGCTGCATTTATGACATGGTTGCGTTCACTGCAAGCCGTCGATAGTATTCGCGACTATCGCAAATCAGCCAACGAAATTCGTGAAGAGTTACTGAGCAAAAGTTTGCAATCTTTAGCGGCAGGCGCAGATCCGGAGAAAGTGCTGCGCGAGCTGAGTAATAAACTCACCAACAAACTGATTCACGCTCCAACTCGCGCATTGCAAAGTGCAGCAGAGCAAGGCGAACCAGCAAAATTAACGATTATCCGCCAAACACTTGGCTTGGATGATCTATAACTCACGCTTTTTATTAAGAAAACGACACTATGAAAGCCTCTATTCTGACTAAGCTAGAAACGCTAGTAGAACGTTACGAAGAAGTTCAACATCTTCTTGGTGATCCTGATGTAATTGGAAATCAGGACAAATTCCGTGCTCTATCAAGAGAGTACTCTCAGCTAGAAGAAGTAACCAAGTGCTTCCAAGCTTATCAACAAGCACAAGAAGATCTTGTCGCCGCTGAAGAGATGGCAAACGAAGACGACGAAGAAATGCGTGAAATGGCGCAAGAAGAAATCAAAGAAGCGAAAGCGACGATTGAGCGTCTTACTGATGAGTTACAGATTCTTCTTCTGCCAAAAGATCCGAACGATGATCGTAACTGTTTCCTAGAAATTCGTGCAGGTGCGGGTGGCGACGAAGCGGGTATCTTCGCGGGTGATCTATTCCGTATGTACAGCAAGTACGCAGAAAAGCGTGGCTGGCGCATCGAAGTCATGTCTTCAAACGAGGCAGAGCACGGTGGTTACAAAGAGATGATCGCGAAAGTAAGCGGCGACGGTGCATACGGCGTGTTGAAATTTGAGTCAGGCGGTCACCGTGTACAGCGTGTTCCTGCAACTGAATCTCAAGGCCGTGTGCATACTTCTGCTTGTACAGTAGCAGTAATGGCGGAAATCCCTGAAGCGGATCTGCCTGAAATCAAAGCAGCAGACCTGAAAATCGATACGTTCCGTGCATCTGGCGCGGGTGGTCAGCACGTTAACACCACGGATTCTGCAATTCGTATTACCCACTTACCAACGGGTACGGTAGTAGAGTGTCAGGATGAGCGTTCACAGCACAAGAACAAAGCGAAAGCAATGGCGGTTCTTGCTGCTCGTATCGTTCAAGCGGAAGAAGAGCGTCGTGCCGCAGAAGTGTCTGATACACGTCGTAACCTTCTAGGTTCTGGTGACCGTAGTGACCGTATTCGTACATACAACTACCCACAAGGTCGTGTGTCTGATCACCGTATCAACCTGACCATCTATCGTTTGAACGAAGTGATGGAAGGTGACCTGCAGAGCTTGATTGATCCTGTGATTCAAGAGCACCAAGCAGACCAACTTGCGGCGCTCGCAGAGAACGGCTAATCGATGAGCCAAGTTCAATCGATTGAGCAAGCACTGAAAAGTGCGACGGCGAAACTGGCAGAAGGCGGCAAAGAGTCGCCTTCTCTCGATGCAGCTGTACTCCTTTGCCATGTCCTTGGCAAACCACGAACTTATCTACTGACCTGGCCAGAAAAAGCATTAGAAGCAGAGCAACAAGCAAAATTCGACGCTCTACTTGAACGACGTTTAACTGGTGAACCCGTCGCTTATATTATTGGTGAGCGAGAGTTTTGGTCTTTACCGTTCAAAGTTTCTCCCTCTACCTTGATCCCAAGACCGGATACAGAACGTTTGGTCGAGGTTGCACTCGATAAGACCTACGAGCAAACTGGGCCTATTTTAGATCTTGGAACGGGGACGGGGGCAATTGCTATCGCACTCGCATCTGAAATGCCAAAACGTCAAGTGATGGGCGTAGATCTCAAACAAGAAGCGAAAACACTTGCAGAGTACAATGCTGAGCAGCTAAACATCAAAAATGTGACCTTTGCTCAAGGCAGTTGGTTTGAGCCTATTACAGAAGGTACGAAGTTTGCTTTAATTGTCTCCAATCCGCCGTATATTGATGAAAAAGATCCACATTTATCCCAAGGTGATGTGCGCTTTGAGCCAAAATCTGCATTAGTTGCTAAAGAGAATGGCTTAGCTGATATTCGTCATATCTCGGATCTTGCTCGTCAGTATCTTGAAGTGGGCGGTTGGCTGGCATTTGAACATGGTTATGATCAAGGTGAGGCGGTGCGTGAGATAATGCGTGGCTTTGGTTACCAACAGGTCGCTACGGAAAAAGATTATGGCGGTAACGATCGAGTAACGCTTGGTTGTCTGGCCAGTTAATCATGGAAGTCAGCAAACACTAACTAAAAAGAGAAGAAAAATGTACGTAGCTCTAAAACACATACACTTAGTGACGATCGCTCTCAGCGCGACGCTACTATCGATCCGATTCGTGTTAATGATGATGAACTCACCGAAGCGAAATAATCGCTTTTTGAAAGTGTTTCCCCACATCGTTGATACTGCATTGCTAGTGTCAGGTATCGCGCTTATTTTCATTACGGGTTTCATCCCGTTTACCGATGCCGCACCGTGGTTAACAAACAAAATCACCTGCGTACTGGCGTACATTGCGCTTGGATTCTTCTCATTGAAACTTGCGAAAAACAACCTACTGAAGATATTTGGCTTTTTCGGCGCATTAGGTTGGTTGGTCATGGCTGCAAACATTGCTGTGTCTAAGAGCCCTACGTTATTTGGATAGACGTCATGTTAGAGTTTTTTGACGAAGATTTTGACAATATACCGTTGGTGGAGGGTGCGCTTGAGCTAAACAAAGCGATTAACCCAGAAACCAAAGTACATTGGGCGAAACAAGAGTTAGAGCGTCTTTACAAAGATGCAGAAGCCACGCTTGTTCATGAAACCGATGAAGAGCAACGATTTGATGCATTCCTACGACTGTTTTTCCACGAGTGGGGGTTTAAAGGCGACGAGCAGGAATACTTTATTTCGGACAACAGCTTCATCGATAAAGTGTTGGAGCGCAGAAAAGGTATTCCTGTGAGCTTAGGTTCGATTTTGTTATACCTAGGCAAAAAGCTGGGGTTCCCGTTGAAGGGAGTTACTTTCCCTACTCAGTTCCTGTTAAAAGTCGACTGGATGCATAAGAAGCCAGACTACATCAACCCATTTAATGGTGAGTATGTAGGTGAAAGGATTCTTCAAGCTTGGCTTATTGGCCAAGAAGGACCGCTAGCTCAGCTAAAGCCTGAACATTTTGAGGAAGCTGACAACCCAACAATTATTGGTCGCTGGTTGGCGTTGATTAAAAGTGCGATGTTGCGTGAAGAGCATTATACGCTGGCATTACGTTGTACAAATCTTGCTCTAACATTTGTGCCAGATGACCCATACGAAATTCGTGACCGTGGTTTTATTTTCCAACAGCTAGAGTGCCCTCAAGTAGCGGTATCAGATTTTCAGTACTTTATTGACCAATGCCCTGACGATCCGGCTTCCGAGCTACTAAAATCACAAGTTAATGTGATGAGTGAAACGCACGTCACACTTCACTAATTTTATCGATGTGCCGAACGGTGGCGTATCGTGGACAGAAAAAGAGAATCAAAATGGAACAGAAAATCGTTAATATCGGCGACATTCAGGTTGCTAACGACAAGCCATTCACCCTATTTGCAGGTATGAACGTTCTTGAGTCTCGTGATCTTGCGATGCAGATCTGTGAGCACTACGTAAAAGTAACGGAAAAACTTGGTATTCCTTACGTATTTAAGGCGTCGTTTGACAAAGCAAACCGCAGTTCTGTTCATTCATACCGTGGTCCAGGTCTGGAAGAAGGTATGAAAATCTTTCAGGAGCTGAAAGACACTTTTGGTGTAAAGATCATCACGGACGTTCACACTGAAGCGCAAGCTCAACCTGTCGCTGACGTGGTAGACGTTATTCAGCTTCCTGCATTCCTAGCTCGTCAAACTGACCTTGTTGAAGCTATGGCTAAAACAGGTGCGGTTATCAACGTGAAGAAACCTCAATTTATGAGCCCTGGTCAAGTGGGTAACATCGTTGAGAAGTTCGCAGAATGCGGTAACGACAAGATCATCCTATGTGAGCGCGGTTCTTGCCACGGTTACGATAACCTAGTTGTAGATATGCTTGGTTTTGGTGTGATGAAAAATGCTTCAAAAGGTAGCCCAATCATCTTTGACGTAACGCACTCACTACAAATGCGTGACCCATCAGGCGCAGCATCTGGCGGCCGTCGTGAGCAGACAGTTGAGCTTGCAAAAGCGGGTCTAGCGACAGGCATCGCAGGTCTATTTATCGAAGCGCACCCAAACCCAGACCAAGCGCGTTGTGATGGCCCATCTGCACTGCCTCTAGACAAGTTAGAGCCATTCTTAGCACAAATGAAATCGCTTGATGATCTAATCAAGAGCTTTGCAGATATCGATATCAAGTAAACGCCAGATGACTGGTGGTAACAAATACTATAGCCAACCGAGTGTTGGCTATTTTTTTATCTGAAAAACTGTAAATTCTCAAACTTGTTACTGATGAATTTGTTATTGCTAAACAATGCATCATAATTATTAAATCAATGTGTTAGGGTGCACGTGGTTTTCAAATAGATCGAATGCTTAAAATGTGCGTCAGTAATCCCAATAAGAAAAAGGTAAATAAATGAATCAGCGTCTGATGATCAAAACTGTTTTGAGTGCCGCTATCTTGGTCTCGTTAGCTGGGTGTGCTACGCAACCTGCACCAGAATGGAATGCCGATACAACCTATAAATTGACCGTGTTGCACACTAACGATCATCATGGTCGCTTTTGGCAAAATCGATACGGTGAATATGGCATGGCGGCGCGTAAAACGTTAATCGATGATTTGCGCGAAGAAATACAGGCTGAGGGGGGCAGCGTGTTACTGCTTTCTGGTGGTGACATCAACACAGGAGTACCTGAGTCTGATTTACAAGATGCCGAGCCGGATTTCAAAGGCATGAGCAAAATTGGTTACGATGCGATGGCTCTAGGTAATCATGAGTTTGATAATCCATTGGACGTGCTATTCAAGCAGCAAGAGTGGGCAAACTTTCCGATGTTGTCTGCCAATATTTACGATAAAAATACTGGCAAGCGTTTATTCCAACCATACGCGATGTTTAACAAGCAGGGCATTAAAATTGCGGTCATTGGCCTTACAACCGAAGACACAGCGAAACTTGGCAACCCTGAATTCATTGAACAAATTGACTTCCGTGACCCAAAAGAAGAAGCCAAGAAGTTGATTGCAGAACTGAAAGAGACAGAGTATCCAGATCTGATTTTTGCTGTCACGCATATGGGACACTATGAAAATGGTAATAGAGGCATCAATGCTCCTGGCGATGTGGCGTTAGCTCGTTATTTGAATGACGGCGATCTCGACATGATCGTTGGAGGACACTCACAAGAACCTGTGTGCATGGAAGGTCCAAACGTTATCAAAAAGAACTTTAAACCAGGTGATGAATGTCAGCCCGATAAACAAAATGGTACCTTTATTGTTCAGGCACATGAGTGGGGGAAATATGTGGGACGCGCCGATTACGAGTTTCGTAATGGCGAACTCTCGATGGTGAGCTACGATCTAATCCCTGTAAACTTGAAAAAGAAAATTAAAGTTGATGGTCAGTCGCAACGAGTTTTGATCCAAGAAGAGATTGAACAAGACGAAGCGATGCTTGAGTTTCTTCGTCCTTATCAAGAAAAAGGTCAGGGCAAGCTAAACGTGAAGATTGCAGAATCTAACGGTAAGCTTGAGGGTGACCGCAGTGTTGTTCGTTACCAGCAAACAAACTTAGGTCGATTAATTGCAACGGCTCACATGGAACGTGCAAAAGCAGATTTCGCCGTAATGAATTCTGGCGGCGTTCGCGATTCGATTGCAGCAGGTGAGATTACCTACAAAGATGTGCTGACTGTTCAGCCATTTGGCAATATGGTCTCTTACGTTGATATGACGGGCAAAGAAGTATTGGATTACCTAAATGTCGTTGCAACTAAACCTGTCGACTCTGGAGCTTACGCGCAGTTTGCGGGTATTGCGATGAGTATCAATAATGGTGAGGTAACCAATGTGTTCATTGGTAATAAGCAACTTCGCTTAGATGGTAATTACCGCTTTACCGTACCAAGCTATAATGCTGCTGGTGGTGATGGTTACCCTAAAATCGACGATCATCCAGGGTATGTAAATACAGGTTTTACCGATGCTGAGGTTTTGAAGGATTATTTAGAAACACACAGCCCTATTGATGTTAATGAGTATGCCCCTTCAGGTGAAATCACGTATTTAGTTGATACGGCGATTGATCAGTAACCCAACAGAGAAAAAGCGATTGACTCAAACTCGCTGATATCATTAACTAAAAGCGCAGATCCAATTCAATCTGCGCTTTTTGTTTTTATGAGGAGAATCTTGATGACTCCGGCCATTAATCTTGCGAAAAAGAAAAAAATTCCACACACGATTCATCAGTATGAGCATGACCCTAGAGCCGATAGTTATGGCTTGGAGGCTGCTGAAGTACTGGGGCAGGATCCGAAAACAGTATTTAAAACCTTGTTGTTCTGCTTGAACGGGGAGCCAAAGAACCTTGCGGTTGCGATTATCCCTGTTGATCAAAAGCTGAACCTAAAACTGGCGGCGAAAGCAGCGAAGGGCAAAAAGGCCGATATGGCTGATCCGGAAATCGCCCAAAAGACCACAGGTTATGTCGTTGGTGGAATTAGCCCACTAGGGCAGAAGAAAGCCTTACCTACTTTTTTGCACGAAAGCGCAGCAGAGCAAGACACAATCTGTGTGAGTGCTGGTAAACGTGGTTTAGAAATTGAGTTAGCCCCGAGAGATTTGCTGAGCTTAACTCGCGGTCAGTTTGCACCTCTTTGTTTGTAAACTCATGACAAATAAAAAGGACGCTCATGAGCGTCCTTTTTTGATCTTGCCTGTCAGTGAAGCGTTACTTCTTCAGACTCAATGTACCACCAGTGCGTTTAGCTGGTTTACTTGGTTTCGCGGCATTTGGGTTCATGTAATGCTGCTTGGGCTTACTCGGTGATTGAGGCTTGTTTACTGAATGCGTATTGCTCGATGCATCTGGTTTACGGTGTGATTTACCATGCTCGCCTTGCGGTCTGCTGCGTTCACCTTGTGGTTTCGCTTTGTAATGTTCTTTAGCTGGACGTCCGCCTTCATCATCACACTGACGACGCTTTTGTTGACCTTTTTTCGAGTTTGGTGCATGACGGAATTCATCAGCATTGTTACCACGGAAAGTTCGTGTCTTCTGGTTACGACGAGCAGTAGAATCTTGGTTTTCTTCACGGCTATCAAACAGCTTCGCGTCGGTCGCTTTACGAATGTTGCGACCTCTAGAGTCTGTTTTTGATGCTTCTTCTGTACCTACCGAGCCTTCACACATTGCTAGGATCTCTGCCACTTCTTCGTCACTTAGATAACGCCATTTCCCATTGGGAATACCATCAAGAGAGATATTCATGATGCGTACGCGACGCAGCTTGAATACTTCATAGCCCAGCGCTTCACACATGCGACGGATCTGACGGTTAAGTCCTTGAGTGAGCACAATACGGAAAGAGAATTTAGTTTCTTTCGTTACCTTACAAGGTAGGGTGACTGTGTCGAGAATCTTAACGCCACTCGACATCTGTTTGAGAAACTCGCCTGTAATTGGCTTGTCCACGCGTACGACGTACTCTTTTTCGTGGCTGTTGCCTGCGCGAAGGATTTTGTTCACGATGTCGCCATCGTTGGTCAAAAAGATCAGACCATCAGAGGGTTTGTCTAAGCGGCCGATCGGAAAGATACGTTTTTGGTGGCCGATGAAATCAACGATGTTTCCAGGGACGTCTCTCTCAGTTGTACAGGTGATGCCTGTTGGTTTATTGAGAGCGATATAAATCGGCTTCTCTTTTGCTGCCACTGGCTTACCATCCACACAAACATCATCACCAGGTAGCACTTTTGTCCCCATTTCAGGTTTGTTGCCATTAATGGTGACACGGCCTTGCTCAATCAGTCTGTCTGCTTCACGGCGTGAGCAAAACCCCGTTTCACTGATGAATTTATTTAATCGTTTAGCGTTGTCTTGTGACATTTTTGTCTCCTAACGTTTCACAACGGCGAATGAAGCTCCCTTCCTCTAAGGGGAAGGAAGAATAAGGGCGGGCATTCTAGCATTAGGGTGAAATTTAGCCTAACCGTTTTTGGTGACGTTCGCGGGTTTCTAATTTCTTTTCCGCACTTTTTCTAAGTAGGACGTAAACGGCTCCAGTTCCACCGTGAAAGCGTTGCGCACTATGGACGCATTGGACTTCCTTTATTTGTCGTAGCCAACTGCTAACAAAGCTTTTCATCATTGCAGGTGGATTTGAGCGTTCTCCTCGACCATGGACGATAACGACGGTTCTAATGTCCATTGATAGGCATTGCTTTAAAAACGTCACGACTTCATCACGTGCTTCTTTCAATGTTTTACGGTGCAAATCCAAGCGAGCTTGGATTGGATACTTACCAAGGCGAAGTTTGCGGTAAACCCCGTCCTGTACACCATCACGTTTGAACTCAACAAAGTCCTCTGGCTTGAGCATTTCAGCGTGATCAAGTGATAGGTATTCTGGGTCATCTTCCGTTAACCAGATTGCTGCTTCGCGTTTTGCGAGCTGTGCTTCTGTTACTTGGTGTACTTTTTTGTGTTCGGTGGTGTCTTGAGTGATTGGCTTTACATCGCCCATCATCTGTTGAAATAGATCAAAATCGTCGTCGTGAGACATAGCAGTAATCTCATTAAGAACAGGGAAGAATAATAGGATTATATCAATGAGTGGTGCATTGAGATCAAATAAAAAACCGGAGTAGGCAAGTAACCGACTCCGGTGCAAAGCGTTTCTAGAGCTAAGCGAGATCTAGTGAGGAGATTTGTCGTTCATGATCTTGTATATGAAGAAACCGCCGTAAAATAACATCAGACCAATTGCCCCAAAAATTACTATCATTGACGATAGACCCACTGCATTACCAAATAGGAGATCAAGCCAAAAGTCCATACGTTTCCTCCAAGATGTTCCCGACAGGAATAAACTAAATGGCGGTGTCTTGTTGCACACTGATCTGGATCAATTATGTTGCTAAGGTTAATAAACTGTATTTTGTTGTGAGTTATCAGTCACATTTTACGTGCTAGTGTTCAGTTATTCATCAAACGAATTAAGACCTAAGGTTTTTTTGTAAAAAGCACTTGCGCCACAGTTCAGAATCCGTAATATACGCATTCGTTGACGGGGACAATTCCTCAGTTAAACATCTCGGTGAATAGCGCAGCTTGGTAGCGCATCTGGTTTGGGACCAGAGGGTCGGGGGTTCGAATCCCTCTTCACCGACCACTTTCAGAAAGCCTGCTCAATGAGCAGGCTTTCGTCGTTTTAGCGGCAGCAAATTTGACTTTGATAGTAGCGAACCAAATGGAGTTCGCCTGAAGTTAGAATATGGCTCTTCATCGACACATATTGAGAAAAAGGCTCTACAGAAATGTAGAGCCTTTTTCGTATTTGGTGATATTTATTTGGAACCAGAGGATCGGGGTCTGGAATGCCAGTCCTCTGGAAGCCCAGTCGCGTCGAATCCCTACTTCACCGACCACTTTCAGAAAGCCTGCTCAATGAGCAGGCTTTCGTCGTTTTTAGTGCTAGTAATTTTAGACTTCAATAGTATCGAACCAAATGGGGTTCGCTTGAAGTTAGAACATGGCTCTTCACCGACACGTATTGAGAGGAAGGCTCTACAGAAATGTAGGGCCTTTTCATTTTTTAAGAGCGAGTAAATTTATTACTTGATGTCACACGAGATAGTATTGATAGGAGTTTCAGAAGTAGTGAAACAGACATAAGCGGTCTTTGGGTGATTTGGCCCAATCTTGACGTAACCCGCTTTTAAATCGTCTTCATCAAACGTTACTGAGTGAGATTTGCTTGTATTTCCATCATAGTAAACCGCTTCAAAGCCTTGGTTCATCATATGTGCAACGCGATTTCGAGTGTGGGCTGTTGAAAACGTGATGTTCGCGCAACGCATCATTGGTTTTTCGGTAATAAGAAATTGACCACTCTCTTTATCTAAAACACCGCCTTTTACTTCCGGAGTTATATCAATAGCTTGAAAAGCTTCTACGTTGCATGGCGGTTTAGCATAAGACAGCGAAGAAGTGAGCATAATTCCAATCGTGTATAGGAATAAATATTTAAATTTCATATGAGTTGTTTTGTATCCACTTAGCTTAACGGCGTTTTATAAGAAAGTTTGAATGAATTTTAAATGGTTGTATTTAAATGGCATTTTTCAAACAATCACTAGATATCACAATTTGCTTGGCGCGTCTTACCCAGTGGTTTGATGTTAAATCCCCGATTTTTAAGCAGTTCAATCAGGTTATCTTTACCTACTAAATGCAAGCCACCAACAACAACGGTGTAACGACCCGATTGCTGAGGTAGAACACTGCCAGTGTCGAGTTTTTTAGCCCAATCTCGATTACGCTCGTATAAAAAGGCTTGGTTAAACTCTTCTGTTGTATGATCGGTCAAAGAGGCTTCGACCAACATGCTACCATCACCACTCTTCCAACTCTCTATCAAGCATTGAACCAACTCTTCTCCGCCATCATATTCTTCAATTGATGAGAGAAGTATCTCTTTACCGCCTTCTGATTGACCTGCGATTAAATCGATTTGGAATTGCACGGACTCTAGTGGAATGACCGGGATTTGCTTTTTATCAGCGAGTCCTATTAAGTGCATGTCGACCCCTTTATCAGAGACATACCCCAGTTTGTTGACTAAAGCGAGTTGGATGGTGAATGCGGCCATCCAAGGTGGGGAATTTAGGAGTTGAGTTTCTGGCAAACCTAAATCTTGGGCAATTTCAATTAAGTGGCGACGTTGAGCTCTGTCTAAAACATCTTTAGAAAGAATGGTTGTTTGTGGGTAAACCAAGCCTTCAGAATTCCTGACGTCTGCTTCAATAATCAACCCTGTGCTTTGGCTTAAATGCTGGATGACCGTTCTAGGGAGTGGGTACATCGTTTTATCCCCCACATGTACCGAGCCAATAATCATAAGTTCGGTTTCCCCTTTTTTTGCTAACCAATGCTGTGGCTCTGCATAAGATGAAAAAGGAGTCAAAGTAACAAGTAGAGATGATATGAGCGTCAAGAGACGAAACATAGAATGGTCCTCAGATAAGATACCTTTAAACTTTATACGCAAAATAGCGTGAGGTTAAGTGCAATTTCTCCAGTGGGGTATTCGACAAAATCGTCATTTCTAAAAATATTGACGAGTTTTGACGACGAATAAATGAGAGTCACTTCACGAAAGGTAAATAGGTAATTCGCTTACTAATGGCTCACAAAATAATTAGGCGTGATCCAAATCTTACAAAATCAGTCGTAACTCATGAATATAAGTGACCTAGATCGCAGCAAACTCGTCAAAACAAGTTGTTCGATTTTGACGTGTATTGTAACTCCATGAAAATTAGGTTTTTATTATTTTTTCTGAGTGTCATTTTTTGAACTGGATCACTTCCTATTTCTATTTATTTTACGCTTAGAAATAACAGGTTGTATGTTGAATGTAACGGTTAGGCACCTCGCATTTGAGGGGCCGAGATTTTTATCATTGTCGTTTTGAACCACTGACTTTTTTGGGGAAGTAAGATGTTTAAACCTAGTCTGATTGCTGTTTCTGTTATCACTACATTAGCAGGTTGCTCTGCGCTGCAAAGCTCTGAACAACAAGTTGTAAATTCGTTGGCTAATAATCTTGATATTCAATACCAAGTGTTGACTAACCACGGTGCAAACGAAGGTCTTGCTTGTCAGGACTTAGGGGCTGAGTGGGCGTCTTGTAACAAGGTAAACATGACGCTGGTTAACCAAGGTGAAGCGGTTGACTCAAAAGATTGGGCTATTTACTTCCATAGCATTCGTCTGATTCTGGATGTTGAAAACGAACAGTTTAAAATCTCTCGCGTAACGGGTGATCTACACAAACTAGAACCAACAGATAAGTTTGATGGTTTTGCTGCGGGTGAAGAGGTTGTGCTTCCTCTTGTTGCTGAATACTGGCAGCTATTTGAAACTGACTTCATGCCAGGCGCTTTCGTTGCTGCACCAAATGCAGAGCCTAAGATGATCGCTTCTCTTAACACAGAAGACGTTGCATCTTTCGTGACTGGCCTTGAGGGTAACAACCTAAAACGTACGCCAGATGACAACAACGTATTTGCGAGCGCTGTGTCTCGTTTCGAGAAGAACGAAGATCTAGCAAAACAAGACGTATCAACCACGTTACTACCAACGCCAATGTCTGTTGAAGCAGGTAAAGGTACGGTAGATATCGCGGCGGGTATTGCGCTGCCTAAAGACGCATTCGATGCGGCTCAATACGCAGCAATTCAAGGTCGTGCAGAAGTGGTAGGTGTGGATGTTCGTGGTGATCTTCCTGTAAGCATCACTGTTGTTCCTGCAGACTTCACCGGTGAATTGGCAAAATCTGGTGCTTACGAAATGAGCATCAAAGGCGACGGTATTGCGATTAAAGCGTTTGACCAAGCAGGTGCTTTCTACGCAGTACAATCTATCTTTGGCCTGGTAGATAGCCAAAATGCTGATTCTCTACCACAACTGTCTATTAAAGATGCGCCGCGTTTTGATTACCGTGGTGTGATGGTGGACGTGGCTCGTAACTTCCACTCTAAAGACGCAATTCTTGCAACGCTTGACCAAATGGCCGCGTACAAGATGAACAAACTACACCTTCACCTAACGGATGATGAAGGCTGGCGTTTAGAAATCCCGGGTCTGCCTGAGCTGACTGAAGTGGGTGCTAACCGTTGTTTCGATTTGGAAGAGAAAAGCTGTTTACTGCCTCAGCTTGGCTCAGGCGCAACGACAGACAACTTTGGCTCTGGCTTCTTCAGCAAAGCAGACTACGTGGACATCTTGAAGTACGCGAAAGCGCGTAACATCGAAGTGATTCCTGAAATCGATATGCCAGCGCACGCACGTGCAGCAGTGATATCAATGGAAGCACGTTACGACCGTCTGATGGAAGAAGGCAAAGAAGCCGAAGCGAACGAGTACCGCCTGATGGACCCTCAAGATACATCGAACGTAACGACGGTTCAGTTCTACAACAAGCAAAGCTTCATCAACCCATGTATGGAATCTTCAACTCGCTTTGTTGATAAAGTGATTTCAGAAGTAGCAGCAATGCACCAAGAAGCGGGCACGCCGCTAACAACATGGCACTTTGGTGGTGACGAAGCGAAGAACATCAAGCTAGGCGCTGGTCTGCAAGACATCAACGCAGAAGACAAAGTAAGCTGGAAGGGTAACATTGATTTGTCTAAGCAAGACAAGCCATTCGCACAGTCACCACAATGTCAGACGCTAATTGCAGACGGTACGGTAAGCGATTTTGCTCATCTACCAAGCCACTTTGCAGAAGAAGTGTCGAAGATGGTGGCAGAGAAAGGCATTCCAAACTTCCAAGCTTGGCAAGATGGCCTTAAGCACAGTGAAGGTGAGAAAGCGTTCGCAACAGAAAACACACGTGTTAACTTCTGGGACGTTCTTTACTGGGGTGGCACATCATCAGTGTACGAATGGTCTAAGAAAGGTTACGACGTTATCGTTTCTAACCCAGACTACGTATACATGGACATGCCGTACGAAGTTGACCCGAAAGAGCGTGGTTACTACTGGGCGACGCGTGCAACAGATACTCGTAAGATGTTTGGTTTTGCACCAGAGAACATGCCTCAGAACGCAGAAACCTCTGTAGACCGCGATGGTAACGGCTTCACTGGTAAAGGTGAAATCGAAGCGAAACCTTTCTATGGTCTATCAGCACAGCTGTGGTCTGAGACAGTACGTAACGACGAGCAATACGAGTACATGGTATTCCCTCGCGTACTAGCAGCCGCTGAGCGTGCATGGCACCGTGCTGATTGGGAAAACGACTACAAAGTGGGTGTTGAATACTCGCAAAACTCTAACCTAGTAGACAAAGCTGCGCTAAACCAAGACTACAACCGCTTTGCGAACGTACTTGGCCAACGTGAACTGGCTAAGCTAGAAAAATCAGGTATCGACTACCGCCTGCCTGTACCAGGTGCGAAAGTAGAAGATGGCAAGCTAGCAATGAACGTTCAGTTCCCAGGGGTGAAGCTTCAATACTCTCTAGACGGCAAGAACTGGCTAACTTACGCAGATAATGCTCGTCCAAATGTGAAAGGTGAAGTGTTTATCCGTTCTGTGTCAGCAACCGGTGAGAAAGCAAGTCGAGTGACCAGCGTGAAATAACTCAATTCTTGTAAGTTAATTTTTTGGCAAAGCCTCAACCTCATGTTGGGGCTTTCTTTATTTTTTGAGGAAATTAAGCGTGATCGATGTCTAATTATTTTTCATTGATAAATAAGTTTTTGGTTGTAATGGTCAAGGTTATTGTGAACTGGATCGACTTAATCTGCTAAATATCAATAAATTATCTGTTTACGATCACACTTCTATTTTTTGAATAATTTTATAAAAATACGATAAGTGCCTGTATTTCCCATGTTTTTATCAGGGTTGTTGAGCTTCGGTTTGAACAAGATCACTTTTTAAAATGTTTTATTTTTCATCGCGAATTAATTGAAACAATATTGCGAACGCCAAGGAGGCACATTCCAAAGTTTGCGATAAAAGGGAAGAGATGCCCTCTAAAACTATCGCATAACGTGAATAAATAAAGGCAGTAATTATGAAAAACATTTTTGCACTGAGTGCTCTTTCTCTCGCTTTCGCTTCTAGCGCTTTTGCTGGTTCTTCTTACGTAACAGGTAATGTTCAATTCCACGATGATGGTCGAATTCATGGTTCGGACGTTACGTCTACACTGGAAGCTGGTCATACTTTTGATAACCAATTCGGCGGCTTTACGGTTTACACCGAATTTGATGGTATTCAGTTGGGTAAACTGGAAACAGAAAACGGTGGCGCAGGTAACACAACACCAGCAATCACTGTGGGTGGTGAGCAGTCATTTAATATTACCGATCATTTATGGGTTGCCGCGGGTTACCAACACCTGTTCTCTGCTGGCGAGAATGTACAGTACCGTCCATTGGTTAAGATCGGTTACAACTTCGATAACGGCATCTCCTTAAGTAACCGTACTCGTGCGCACATTGATGCGACAGACGCAGATGCGGATACAGATTACCGCATGGACAACCGCATCGGTTACGTGATGAATGAGGATGTGACGCTAAGCTACAACAACGTCTACATGATTGAAGCGGAAACCATGGACCACGAGCTTCGTGCAACGTGGACTCGTAAAGGTGTTCAACCTTACTTTGAGTTCCGTAGTCAAGCACACGGTGCAGAAAACGCGAGTGGTGACAGCCTAGTGAATAACGCTTTTGTATTTGGTGCCTCTTACGGCTTCTAATTTTATATTTGTCTTAACTGTCCATTAAGAAAAAGCCCAGCGGTTTATCTCGCTGGGCTTTGTTTTTATTGGTCGTTGCCTTCGTGGTGGCTATATTCGAACACTTGGCCTTTTTCGTTAAAGGCGTAAACGGTGTAGCTGTCTTTTTTGTCGCCATATTCCATACCAGGGGAGCCCATTGGCATGCCCGGTACTGATAAGCCTTTTGCGTTACGTGGTGGATTTTTCAAAAACGCTTTAATGTCTTCGGCTGGAATGTGACCTTCAAACAGATAGCCGTTGATCTCTGCCGTGTGGCAAGAGTAAAGCTGTTCATTCTTGATGCCTAGATCGCGTTTGATGGCGTTCATGTCATCGTGCAATTTTTCTTCGACCGTAAAGCCGTTCTCTTCCATGTGTTTTGTCCATTCTCCACAACAGCCACAGTATGGCGATTTATGGTTAATGACATCGGCTGCCAATACGTTGGCGGACACGGTCGCAAGCATTGCAAAGGTCAATAGTTTCAACTTCATAATACCCTCAAAAAGAAGTGGTTATTTTACTGAAAACAGTCGTAGTCGATTTGCATTACTAACGACAGTAATTGAAGACAGTGCCATTGCCGCTCCTGCGACAACAGGACTGAGCAAAAATCCAAACGCTGGGTAAAGCACGCCAGCGGCAACTGGAATACCCAACGAGTTGTAAACAAAGGCACCAAATAGGTTTTGCTTCATGTTTTTAAGTGTAGCGCGAGAGAGTTCAATCGCATGTACTACCGCCATTGGTGACGTGTTCAGGATGGTCATTTGCGAACTTTCAATGGCGACATCACTGCCGCTACCCATGGCAATACCTAGGTTGGATAACGCGAGAGCAGGGGCGTCGTTAATGCCATCCCCCACCATTGCCACGACATGTCCTTGAGATTGAAGTTGCTCAATGTGCTGAGCTTTCTCATCTGGCATTACTTGGGCAATCACTTCATCAATACCAAGTTCTTGGCCGATAGCATTGGCAACGTGTTGGTTATCGCCCGTCAGCATTACCGTTTTGATGCCTTGCGATTTTAATGCAGAGAGCGCTTGCTTCGCATCTGATTTGATCGGGTCGGCAATGGCGATCAGACCGATCAGTTCGCCGTTCAATGCCACAGCTACCGGAGTCCACGCATTTTTTGCGCATTCATCGATGGCAGGTTTTAGTGCGCTGGTCTCGACGTTCTCTGCTTGCATAAATTGAAGCGAACCAATGAGCAGCGGTTTATCTTGATACGTCGCCAAAATGCCGCGTCCGCGAACGTTCTCAAACTTGTCTAATGAGACGTCTTTTGCGTCGTGTCGTTTGGCGTAATCACATACCGCTTTTGCCAGTGGGTGCTCAGACTGACGCTCTGCCGCATACGCTAAAGCCAATAGATCTTCTTGGCTGGTGGCGTGAGTAAACACTTGCTGAACGCTAGGTTTACCTTGGGTAAGTGTGCCAGTTTTGTCGAACACAACCGTGTCGACTTTGCTTGCCAATTGCAGGGCGTCGGCGTCTTTGATCAGAATGCCGAGCTCTGCGGCTTTACCCACTCCCACCGTGACAGAAAGTGGGGTTGCTAAGCCTAGGGCGCAAGGGCAGGCGATGATCAGGACGGTTGTGGTGACCACCAGCATATAACTCGCTTTTGGCTCTGGGCCAACGGCAAACCAAACGAGCGCGGCCAGTATTGCTATACCAACAACGACAGGGACAAACACCGATGAAATCTGGTCTGCCAGTTTCGCGATGGCTGGCTTACTGCTTTGCGCTGTGCGCACCATGCGGATGATACGAGCCAGCATGGTATTTGCGCCAATGCCCGTTGCCTCAATGACTAATCCACCATCGGTGTTTAATGTCCCGGCAGACACTTGAGCCTCTTGCGCTTTTAATACTGGTACTGGTTCACCAGTGAGCATCGACTCATCAATGTATGATTCACCTTGAATCACAACACCATCAACAGGCACTTTCTCGCCTGGTTTGATACGCAGTTTCATGCCTAACGTGATTTGCTCAACCGCGATTTGTTGGTCGCCTTGTTCCGTAATTACCGTAGCTTGCTGAGGTTGCAGGTTAATCAACGCTTGTAAGGAACGTGTTGTGTTTGCTTTGGCTTTTGCTTCTATATAGTGCCCAAGAGAAATTAAGCCGATGATCATTGCACTCGCTTCAAAGTACACGTGGCGTGAAGCAAGAGGGAACCAGTCTGGGAAAATCACCACAAGCATCGAATAGAACCACGCTGCGCCAGTACCGAGCGCGACTAACGTGTCCATGGTGGCGCGCTTGTGAGTAGCTGCTAACCAAGCGTTACTGAAGAAGTGTTTCCCTGCTGTGGCAAGAAGGAGTAAACATACGATACCGATCGCGCCCCAAGCTAATTGGTCGTTGGTGTTGCGAATCATCATATTGCCGCCAGCTACGCCCCAAATCATTAAAGGGGCACCGACGACAAGGCCAGCAATAGCATCCAGTTTAAAGCGTTTTTGTTGCTGACGTTGTTGCTGTGCTTGCTTTTCTTGCTGGGTTGCGGCGTCTTGTAGGATCTCTGCTTGGTAACCGGCTTGTTTTACCGATTCAACAATTGCGTTAAGGAGGTCATCAGAGTCTTGGCTTGCGAATACTAGTGCGCTTTGTTCTGCAAGGTTGACCTGTGCTTTCTCAACGCCTTCTACGTTAGTAAGTGCTTTCTCTACTGAAGATACGCAACTCGCACACGTCATGCCTTGAATCAGCATTTGCAATTGAATACTCGCTGGTGGCACCTGCGTATCTTTAATATTGCTTTGCTTTTCTACCGGCTCGGTCTCTGGTGAGCTTTCGTTCTCTACTTCAACAGAATCAAGGTTGGCGGTATAGCCGAGTGTTGCTATTAAGTCGATCACTTGTTGCTCGGAGAGGAGGGTACGAATCTCTAAGTGCGTTGTTGAAGCCTCAAAAGAAATAACGTCTTGATTAGATTCTAATAAAGATGAAAGTTTTTTGACGCAACCGCCACAGCTTAAGCCTGAAAGGTTTAGTTCGTAGTGATTTCCTGCTTGGTAACCAAGAGATTCAATCGACGAGACGAGCTCTTTAAGAGAAGACTCGGTTTTGACCTCTACTTGCGTCGGGGACAAATTGAGGATCTCCACATCGTGATTCGCATGTAAAGCATTCTCAACTTTTCTCGCACAGCCCATGCAGTTGAGCCCTGATAAAGGTATAACTAACTGATACATAATCTGCACCTCAATAGTAGTGATGCTATGAGCTTAAACCTTCCTGCAAGGGTAAGGTCAATACCCATTTGCTACTCACAACAATTTCGTCAAAATCTCTCGAATCCCACAAGTGCACGGTCATTTTACTTGCGAGTGATCTCAAGGTTTTTTCTCTTTGAATATAAAGTTCCGTTAAAACACCTAAAAGATGAATGAAGTCGCTCACGTTTTTTAGATGCTCTCAATGTCAGTTCAGTGTCAAAACGTACTTTTAACGTTTTTTATTTTTTATATTTGATGTTAACTAATTGTTTTTTATTGATTTATTTTATTTTTGATCTTCTCATTTTGAAGTCGCTCAGATTGCTGTAGGGAAAGTTTTTTAGTGCGAAAAAAGTTTGTCATATTTGCCCCGTCCAAACACTGTTTCAAGTTCCTGCCATGTCCTAGTTAGTGAATTTGAAAATGGAAAAAACTAAAAATATAGGGGTTTATAATGTCTTACCTAAAGAAAAGCCTACTTGCCACGGCAATTACCGGCATGATGTTCAGTGGTGTTGCATTTGCTGATGGTGCAAACAGTGACGCAGCAAAAGAGTTTCTAACCAAAGATTCATTTTCTTATGAAGTTTACGGGATCATCGCGATGCAGGCCGCGTACCGCGATTACGATTCTGGCAGCAAAGCAACGGACGATGACTTGGGTGGCATGCAGCTAAACAACGAATCTCGTATCGGTTTCCGTGGTAAGAAACAATTTGCTAACTTCGACCCTACTTTTATTTGGCAAATCGAAGGCGGTTATGTAGACCCTAGCTTTGGTGGCGAGGGCGCAGGTCTTGGTGAACGTGACACATTCGTCGGTTTTGAAAGTGCATCTTGGGGGCAAATTCGCCTGGGTCGCGTTTTGACACCTATGTACGAATTGGTTGACTGGCCAGCATCTAACCCTGGCCTGGGCGATGTATACGACTGGGGTGGTGCTATTGGTGGCGCCAAGTACCAAGACCGTCAATCAAACACTATCCGCTGGGACTCTCCAATGTTTGCTGACAAATTCTCCCTAGATATCGCAGCTGGTGCAGGTGATAAAGCAGGTCTAGGTGAAGGGGATGACTACTGGGGTGGTATCGCTGCACACTACAAAATTGGTCCTATCCAGTTAGATGCGGCATATGAAGGTAACCGTAATATCAAGATGGAAAGCCAAACGTGGGAAAACAACACGTACTTGGTAGGGGCACAAGGCTGGTTTGATAACGGAATCTCTTTCTTCGCGCAATACAAATACATGGAGGCGGACGCAAGCAATGGTGTGAGTGAAAAGCAAGATGCAATGTCTGCCGCTATCATGTACACCACGGGTGATTGGCAATACAAACTGGCTTACGCCGCTAACTTTGATCTAGAGCGTGATGGTAAGAAAATTAACGATACAGCGGATGATGTGTTATCAGCACAAGTTATGTATTTCGTAGACCCATCGGCAGTGCTGTACGTACGTGCTCGTACTCTAGACTTTGGCGACGGTGCGTCTCAATTAGATAAACCAACAGAAGCACGTTGGAAGTCTGCTGACTACGACGAGTTCTCTGTAGGTGTTGAATACTACTTCTAACTAAAGAAGCAGCTAAAAGGGCGGAAACGCCCTTTTTATCTTGATACTTATTCAAATAAGCCTTTGAAATGACTGGCCTGTAAATTTTAGAGGCTTATCTAAATTGGTATAAAGTGAGAAACCATGATGAAAAAAACAACGACACTTCTCGGACTTTGCGCAATGCTTTCGGCGCCAGCTTTTGCTGCTCAACTCACTCTGCAATCTGAATTAGTTCCTCGCGTTCTCAACGGCGAGTTCGTCTACCCTGAGTGGATATCCAAGAACAACAGCATCGAGTTAAAGGATGGGGAAAACCAATTGGCGGTAACGGTTGGACAAATCGTATTTGAAGATGGAAAGCGCCGTAAATTCGATTCGCAGCCGCTGGTATTAGAGTTTGATGCAGAAAAAGACACCGAGCTTTCTCTGACTTATCAAACATTCCGTACTATTGAAGAGGCGAGAGCCTTCGAACTCGATCCTAAAGTGGTATTGAAAGACAAAAACGGAAAAGAAGTGGCATTCTCTATGGTTCAACTTCGTAAAGGTGGTTTGCAAGGTTTTCGTGATTATGAACGAGAAGTTGCCGACTATAATAACGCAATGAATAAAGAATCGACTAAGGCAAGCATTGCGTCTTCTCCAGCGGAAACCAAAACAATCAAAGCATCGTTTAATGAATTGAGCCGTGAAGAGCAGCAAGAATTTATGCAATGGGCAATGCGTAACCTGAAGTAATTTTGTCTTGTGCTTTAACAGTAAATAGTAGGGCTGTGCCTTTTTGGTTCTGCCCTGTTTTTATTTCTGTTGTCAAACCGATTGTAGAATTGACTTACGGTGGTAAAATGTCGCCACTTTTATCCTTGACATTACAACGAGAGATCTCTCGTTGCTCATTACCCCTAAGGAACTCAAATGACGGTTAAAACTCGTTTTGCTCCTAGCCCAACTGGCTATCTACACGTTGGTGGTGCGCGTACTGCACTTTACTCTTGGCTATACGCTAAAAACCAAGGTGGTGAATTCGTTCTACGTATCGAAGATACAGACCTTGAGCGTAACTCTCAGGAAGCGGTTGATGCAATTCTTGAAGGCATGGAATGGCTAGGCTTGGAGTGGGATGAAGGTCCTTACTACCAAACTCAACGTTTTGACCGTTACAACGAAATGGTTGATAAGCTTCTTGCTGAAGACAAAGCTTACAAATGTTACGCGTCTAAAGAGCTGCTAGATGAAATCCGTGCAGAGCAAGAAGCAAATAAAGAAATGCCTCGCTACGATGCTAACCATCCAAAAATCAAAGCAGCAAACGAAGCGGCAAAAGATGGCGATCCATGTGTTATCCGTTTCCGTAACCCGAAAGAAGGCAGCGTAGTATTTGATGATCAAATCCGTGGTCGCATTGAAATCCGCAACGATCAAATGGATGACCTAATCATTCGTCGTACAGACGGTTCACCTACTTACAACTTCTGTGTAGTAGTGGATGACTGGGACATGGGTATCACTCACGTTGTTCGTGGCGAAGACCACATCAACAACACGCCTCGTCAAATCAACATCTACGAAGCACTAGGTGCGCCAGTACCTACATTTGCACACTGTGCAATGATCCTGGGTGATGACGGCGCGAAACTGTCTAAACGTCACGGCGCTGTATCAGTCATGCAATACCGCGATATGGGCTACCTGCCTGCGGCACTAAACAACTACCTAGTGCGCCTTGGTTGGTCTCATGGGGACCAAGAAATCTTCTCTCAAGAAGAGATGATCAATCTATTTAGCCTAAACGCAGTATCTAAGTCAGCGTCTGCTTTTAACACTGACAAACTGCAATGGTTGAACAACCACTACATCAAGAACTCAGATCCTGCGTACGTTGCTGAGCATCTACAATGGCATCTAGATCAACAAAAACTAGACGTAACGAATGGTCCTGCTATCACTGACGTGATCAAGCTAGTGGGTGAGCGTTGCAACACACTAGTTGAGCTAGCTGAGCAAATCCGTTACTTCTATGAAGATTTCTCTGAGTTTGAAGCGGGCGCAGCGAAGAAACACCTACGTGGCGTGGCTAAAGAGCCTCTAGAACTTGCATTAGCGAAAGTGGAAGCACTAACTGAGTGGACGACAGCGAACATCAAAGATGGCGTTATCGCAGCAGTATGTGAAGAGTTGGAAATCGGCATGGGCAAAATCGGTATGCCATTACGTGTTGCTGTAACAGGAGGCGGTCAGTCTCCTTCTGTCGATGCAGTAATGGAGCTGGTTGGAAAAGAGCGTTGTATTGCTCGCATTAAGATGGCGCTTGAGTTCATTGCTGAGCGTGAAGCAAACGCATAATTGCTTTGAACTGAACGTTCTTTTGAATAAATAGTCACAAAGCCGCGGTGAGCAACCGCGGCTTTTTTGTATCTTCAATTTAGATAACGAGAAACTTTCTCTCATATTGGTGAATGAAGAGATGGTTTCACCTGTAATTTACCTCAATATGGATAAGATTTTTTAATCCAAATATCGTTGGCATGAATAAAAAACGAGCGATTATATATCAAATATCTGATTGATTTTTATCCATGTTCCTTAAAGTTCCATTTTGTTTGTCTCATTTTTAAGAAAAACCTTTGCTTTAGCTATGTTGTTTCAAAAAATAAAGCAAACGTTTGCGTCGTGATTGCGTGGGGATTTTTTTGCTTAAGATCACATGTTGTCGAGATTTTTGATGACAATAAATTGACAGAATTGGGATTTTTCTCGCGATTTCTTAGCGTTATAGTTCATCCCGTCAGCGATACCGAGATGGCGATATGTATCACTGAACAGGAAATATACGTAAGTTGCTTCCATAAAAAAAATGCATGTGCATAAAAAGAAGCTGACTAAGTATCTCACTCAAGGAATGAATAAAAAGAATTGAAATACAACGTCAGTCAGACGGCGCATTTCGGCATCTAACAAAAGAACTTCTTTAGAGGAATCAATAATGAAAAAATTAGCAGCGGTAATTTCAGCGTCTCTACTTATGGCTTCAGCAGCACAAGCAGAAGTATACGTTGGTGGTAAGATGGGTAAGTCATGGATGGAAGACGCGTGTGTAGCGGGCCAGGCTTGTGACAAAGACGATTCTACTCTTGGCGCTTTTGTTGGTTACGAAATGAATAAATACTTCGCAGTAGAAGCGGGTTTCGACAACATCGGTGATTTTAACCAAACTTCTTTCGGTGGCCACGTAGAAGCGATCACTCTTGCTCCTAAATTTAGCCTACCAATCACTGAAGACATCGCACTTTACGGTAAAGTGGGTGGCGCTTACGTAATGTTTGATGGCAAAGATGATTACTCTTACCTAGGCGCGGCTGGTCTTGAATTCAACCTAAGCCAAAACGTAACAGCTCGTGCGGAATACCAAACACTAACTGACATCAGCAACGATGTAACTCGTGCGACAGGTAACACTGCAACACTAGGTGTTTCTTTCAAATTCGGCGGCAACGATGAGCCAGTAATCGTAGAAGAGCCAGTTGTTGTTGAAGAAGTGGTTGTAGAAGAAGTGGTAGAAGAGCCAGTTGTAGTTACGAAAACATTCGAAACTCAAACAATTGGTACAGGTAGCTTCGATCTAAACAGCACAACTCTAAAACCAGAGAGCGCTGCAAAACTTGATAACCTAGTTGCTTTCCTAAACGAGCACCCACAAGCGAACGTTGAAGTTGTAGGTTACACAGATACGTCTGGTCCAGCAGCTTACAACCTAAAAGTTTCTGAAAAACGTGCTGAGTCTGTTGCTAACGCACTCGTTGAAAAAGGTATTGATTCATCACGTATCCAAGCTCGTGGCGAAGGTGAAAACAACCCAATCGCTTCAAACGACACTCGTGAAGGTCGTCAACAAAACCGTCGCGTAGAAGTCGTTGTTCCAGAATTTGAATACCAAGTTCAGCAATAAGCTCCTATTCGACCGTAGTATAGAAGACTGAAGCTGAAAGCCCCAAAGAGTTCGCTCTTTGGGGCTTTTTATTTCTCTTCAAAAAAACTGACTGAAATGTTCAAAGTGGCCAGGTATTACTTAAGATCAATGCTGTTTAAACGCCCCATAAATGTCAGGATCTCCAAGTTATCTTTATGTGCTTCTAACAACGCTTTTTTGGTTTGCATGTAGGCGGCAAGTTTGCCGTACTTACTAATAGAGCGAACCACCGTTTTATATTTATACTCGCCGTCATCATTGAACTCTCGCCACTTGGCGATGTAACACGTATCTCGGTTGTCAGGGTTTTCAAGAGTAGGGTTAGGCTTGTGAACGATTTTAGGCTCAACGCTATGTGGAAGCCTAGTCATTAGGTAAGGGTCTTTCAAAAGACGTCGCCAGAATTTGCCCCACATTTGCCGGCCTAACTCGTTTCTCAGCTTAATGGCTTTTTGTAAGCCTTTCTTTTCTCCAATACGAACAAATCCTACCGAGCGGTGTAGTACCGTATCCTCGGGGGTATGGATATGTATCTTAAAGGCTGTCTTGCCTTTAGAAATAAAGCGGTGTCCAGTGTTAGTTATTAAATTGCTCTTAGACATAGTGCTAACTAATAATTTTATTAATAGCTAAAAGGGTAAGCAAAACTCATAGATAATTAAAGTAATAAAATACAAAACTGTAAATAGGGCTTGTTGAAATGATTTCAAGGGGAAGAAGTCAGATCAGTAGAAGGGTTTATCCCGTAACCGAAACACCCGATCCGATCATATTGATTACTGGGAAGATTATCTAACACGGTGTACTAGGGGGAGCAGTGCGAGGCTTGAAATTGAAGATACAAAAAAGCCTTAGCTCAAGTGGGAGCTAAGGCTATGATATGGCGCCCCCAGTAGGATTCGAACCTACGACCTGTCCCTTAGGAGGGGACTGCGCTATCCAGCTGTGCCATGGGGGCGTAATACCAATAGTTGCAGTTCATTGCACTGTTTTACTGAGTTCAAATCTAGCAATCTACCAGATCTGTATCAGCATCACGTTGAACGATTCGCTACGGTCATTGGTATAATCAAATAAGATGCGCTGCCTATGATATTCAAAAGTGAGCATATCTCAAGACTTAATGTTTGCTTTTATAGGATCTTGTTCATTACGTCGCCAATTTGAACGCTAGATGCTAAATTTGGCTGATCAATCGTCAGTTCCGCTTCGTGTTCGTATATGCGTGATACCGTTAATGTAATTTCGCTTTGCGAGACTTTGTTTCTTGGCAATCCATTTTGGTCGATAAACGACGCGGTGTGCCAAAGCTGCAATTTGTCTCCCTCTTTTACGCCGTGCATACGGCCGAGATCCATCGTTACGGTATTACCGAAGACTGCCACAACCTCTGGCAGTGTAATTTTGCAAGATAGCTCCGACTCCAGATCCAACATAATATTGCGACTAACGCGAAGCATCATCTCGCCATAGGTCGATGCCCAAAAACGTGCACTACGAGTGTCCACTTGACTCGTCTTAGCAAATGGCCAACGCGCGACCTCACGGTAGGCTTTGTTGAAGATTTCATGGCCAGTTTTACCATCAAATACTTTCATTTCTAACGCAAACTGACGATTGATGATGTCATCTTGCAATAGTTGAGATTCGACCGTTGCAGTGAGATCGGTGATGACCCCTCCAATGATGTATTGTGCGCCATTGTCTTGCGCGATCATTTGAGTGCGAGCAGGATAGTTGCTGCTTATTGAGTAGTCCGTTGTACCAACAGACACAAAGCTGCGTGAGGTTTGATCAAGTTGACGGTTCACTACGTGGCTAAAATCGTCACCAACTTGATAAATTTGTCCCATCACTGCTTGTTGTGGTGATGCGACCTCAATATTGCCGACCAGCATTGTCTTTTTGTATTGATCGGTGTGGCAACCCGTTGCCGATGGATAAATATCAACGCGGATTTTTACCTCGACTTTACCGCGACGTTTGCGTTCAGATTCGACCAAAATGTAACGGACTTCATGATTGGTAAACTGGTATTCGTTGCGGCTTTCTTCTAACAGCGGCATCAAGTTGCTAATACTGCCAATATCTGCGCCCGAAAAATTGACGGCTTTGAACAGCGCGTCTTCCAACGCATGGAGCCTTGCCGTCTCTTCTGAAGAAACGATGGTGGCAACGCCTGTGACTTCATACCAAGATGCCATTACCTTAAAAGGCACAAGCATCACTAAAGTGATTGAAAACAGACTGTTTAATATTTTTTTCATTGGTTACAACCGTTCGGGTATAAATATTGCTTTAACAAATTCAGTGAAGTTTGGTGGGTTTTTCTTCGTTAGGCAAACAAAGAAAAGCAAAGACTGTTCCAATATTCACTTTCTTGGAAAGGAATTAATAAAGAACGGTATCACCTAAGATTATCTGGAGAATCAAACCATGAAAAAGTGGCTTGTCGCCGCATCGATGATGACGCTTCTGACATCGTGCGCGTACTCACCGATTTACAATGGTAAAGAACCGTACTCGGGAAGCCAGTTCATGCTGATGGATAGTCCGCGTCATACGATGGACTTTTTCATTGAGAGCATGACAGAAGACCTGATGGTTTCTAATGTGGCAGTATCAGCGCGGACACCGATTGCGATTACCTCGTTTGTTGATCTACAAAATATGGATGCAACAAACTGGTTAGGTAACTCGGTCTCTGAAGGTTTTATCCATCAGTTTCAGCGCCGAGGGTTTAAAGTGGTTGATTTCAAAACTACGGGCTCTATTCAAGTGACGCAGCAGGGCGATTTTGCTTTAAGTCGTGATTGGCAAGATTTAGCTCAAGAGCAGCAAATTCAGTATGTACTGACCGGAACAATGCTGCGCCAAGAGGGCGGAGTGCTTGTCAATGCACGCGTGGTTGGCATGCAAAGCCGTGTAGTTGTAGCGACAGCGCAAGGTTTCCTTCCGGCTGACCGTATTGGGCGTGACTTAGATACGTTAAATAGCATCCGCACACAAGATGGTGTGTTGATTCGTTCTGACCCTACTATTCGTCAGCCGTACACTGTGATTCTCCGTCCATAGGATAGAAGCATGAAGAAGTTATTATTTATTGTTGCCACACTGATATTGGTTGGGTGTCAGCCATTACAACAGATGCGTCAAGATGAAATCTTAGTGGCGGTGGGTTATGCCAGCGTCAGTGAGCAAACAGGCCGCACAGTTGAAGAAAAGCGTGTACGAGCAATGCGCGCATCAAAAATTGATGCTTATCGTGAGCTAGCAGAGCAAGTTTATGGCATGCGTGTTAGTGGACGTGCAGAGCTGCAAGACCAGCGTTTGGGTATTGAAAGCACCACTGGTGCCGTCGATGGTGTAATTCGTGGTGCAGAAGTTGTGCGTAGTTATCTTGTTGAAGACAGTTATGTGACTGAGCTGCGCCTGGATATCCGTAAGATGGATAAGCTACGTGATTATGGAGAAGTTCAGCAGGTGCCTGAGAAGCGTCAGCAAACCTTGTTTTAAACCATTTCACTAGACAGATAATCTTTTTGAGCGGCTGATTGGTAACAATGAGTCGCTTTTTTATATCTACGTGAGCGCGGGAATTGAGGGTAAGAGTGACGTTTAAGCTTTTATATTGGTGCCAAGCGTCGAGATGGTGTGGGTTTTTCCGCCCGCATTGTAGGTCATGCCAACTTTGCCATGAGTTCGCTGAAGCATGTTGTTGAGTTTATTGAAGCTCAGCTGTGCGCGACTAAGCGATTCGCCATTTACTTGGTTAACTTGTTGACAGTCGAGGACGATCGATTGGATCTGAGCAACAACCTGACTTAGGTGCTCATCTTCAGTAAGTTGATTGACGTGCGGGTGAGAGGCGATTCGCTGATCAGTTGTTCTGAGCTGATCAATGAGCGTCATCTTCTGTTTGGCAATGTTCTCAATCTCGGTAGAGACACGCGCCGTGATTGCTTGTGTTTCTTGGCGTAAAACAGCGGAAAGTGCCTTAGCATTTTCTAGCTGGAAATTAACGAGATCGACTAATGCTGCCATAAAACACTTACCTTCGGCCTAAGCCAGTTAGCTTTTGCCTTGCAATTCGTTTTCAAACTTAATCATGTTGTCAGCCAATTTTTCAGGATCGACTTTGTATGAACCGTTTGTGATAGCTTCTTTGATTGCTGCAACTTTGGCGCTGTCATATGCCGGAGAAGCTGCCATATCCTTCTGGAGTTTACTGACGGCTTTACTTTGCTGGCTGAGTGATACTGCGTCTTGTTGCGCTGGCGCCTTTTTTGATTCTGTCGTGCTGGTAGCATTGGAATCGTTACGTGTAGGAGCACGACTTGTTGTCGTCATCATTTGCCCTGAACGTATATTATCTATACCTGCCATGTTTAACCTTTGCCTTGTATCGTAATACTGGTATCCAGACTATCGACCAGCGCAAAAATAACTTTAGTCATTTTTTGCATTTTTATTGATCAGTTTAAACACGCTACCAGTGGGTATTAAAAATTAACAGTGATTTCCGCAATGTCAGTCACTATGCCTTCTATTATACGTTGTGACTTATCATTTTTCACTCTTACTTGATCGCCAGCTGAACCATCCTGCAATGCTGTGCCTTGCGTTGTGATCGTCATGCCAGAATTCACCGCTTTGATAATGACCTTTTCATTTCGGCATACCACACAAACATCATTTCTCTCTACGACATCGCCTAAACGAACATTACGCTTTAGCTTTGCCCCAACCACTTGATCGTAGCTAGAAAATCCATCTTTACGAAAGCGCTGTAGCTCGATCATGGAAGTGGTAACATCCGATGCGCTGACGATTTCTCCTCTCCCTAATGTTCGTGTCGCGACGATCATTGGTACTGATACCGAGATCCTCACAGGGACATAGACTTTCCAGTCATCCGGTTGGCATTCCACTAACACATTGATGTTACTTCTCGTGCTGCTGGTGGAAGAGGCAGATGTATCTAATGGAACAGGGCAATCCGTTGCTTTTATTCTCGAGTCGATCTCTGCCGCATTAACAGATAGCTCGCCACCATCAGGCTGATCAACCGTAGCAAGAATATGTTGTTCTGCTGCTGTTTTTATTTGCTCGATCTGATTATCTGAAGCTGAATGAACAAAAAAGCTAAACATACTGAGCAAAATGCCGATAGACTTAGCGTACTTTGTAATTAGCGCTCTACATATTGTCATAGTCAATGGTGTCGAAGTGAAAGTGAAATACGCCATACTGTCTCCCTGGTATCGTGCTTGCCAGTGGTAGAGTATCATTTAAAAACAAAAAGTTTGAGATGGAGATGAGCATATGACGGGGATTCTTGACTCGGTGAATCAGCGTACGCAACTCGTCGGTCAGAACCGATTGGAATTATTGACCTTTCGACTGATGGGCCGACAGCGCTACGGCATTAACGTATTCAAAGTGAAAGAAGTACTACAGTGCCCTAAGCTGACTTCAATGCCAAATCTACACCCTCTGGTTAAAGGTATCGCTCATATCCGCGGCCATACCGTGTCCGTTATTGATTTGAGCCTGGCAATTGGTGGCCGCCCAACCACTGATTTAGATAAATGTTTTGTTGTTATTGCAGAATTTAACCGTACGATCCAAGCATTTTTGGTATCATCGGTTGAGCGTATTATCAATATGCATTGGGAAGCGATTTTGCCACCGCCAGACGGTGCAGGTAAAGCGCACTACTTGACTGCCGTGACAAACATTGACAATGAGCTGGTTGAAATCCTTGACGTTGAAAAAATCCTGGCAGAAATTGCGCCAGTTGATGAAACGATGGATTCCGCTATTGGCGAAGAAATCGCACAAGCAGAACAAGAAAAGCCTATTGTACGCCGCATACTGATTGCTGATGACTCGACGGTCGCGCGTAAACAGGTAGAGCGTGCGATTACATCCATCGGTTTTGAGGTCGTATCTGTCAAAGACGGCAAAGAAGCGTACAATAAGTTGATTGAAATGGCTCAAGAAGGCAATATCTACGATCAAATTTCGTTGGTTATTTCCGATATTGAAATGCCAGAAATGGACGGCTATACCTTAACGGCTGAAATTCGCAGACATGCCGATTTGAAAGACCTTTATGTTATCCTCCATTCTTCATTAAGTGGTGTATTCAACCAAGCTATGGTTGAGCGTGTAGGTGCCAACACCTTCATTGCGAAATTTAACCCAGATGAGTTGGGTAACGCGGTTAAATCTGCATTAACACAATAAAAGAGACATTAATGACTGCTATTACAATCAGTGATCAAGAGTATCGTGACTTTAGCCGTTTTCTAGAATCGCAATGTGGCATCGTGTTAGGTGATAGCAAGCAATACCTCGTGCGTAGCCGACTGAGTCCTTTAGTGACGAAGTTTAAGCTCGCATCGTTATCAGATTTGCTACGTGATGTTGTTACAGGGCGTAATCGAGAATTACGAGTCGCCGCTGTGGATGCGATGACGACTAACGAAACCTTGTGGTTTCGAGATACTTATCCGTTCACGGTTTTAGCTGACAAATTATTGCCAGAAGTAGCGGCAAGCAAGCGCCCAATTAAGATCTGGTCTGCTGCCAGTTCATCGGGCCAAGAACCGTATTCTATTGCAATGACGATCCTGGAAACGCAACAGCGCAAGCCGGGCTTGTTACCAAACGTGTCCATTACAGCCACAGATATTTCGGCAAGTATGCTCGAGATGTGTCGTGCAGGGGTGTACGACAACTTGGCTTTGGGTCGCGGGCTTTCACCAGAACGTCGTCGCACCTTCTTTGAAAATGCGGACGGTGGTCGCATGAAAGTCAAAGATAACGTCAAGCGTTTGGTGAACTTTCGTCCACAAAACTTGATGGACAGTTACGCACTGATGGGTAAGTTCGACATCATTTTCTGTCGTAACGTATTGATTTACTTTTCTCCAGAAATGAAATCTAAAGTGCTTAACCAAATGGCGAGCAGTTTAAACCCTGGTGGCTACTTGCTGTTAGGGGCATCAGAGTCGCTAACTGGTCTGACTGATAAATTTGAAATGGTGCGCTGTAATCCGGGCATCATTTACAAGCTTAAATAGCGGTATCTCTTCATTGATAGAAAAGCCTGACTTCGTGTCAGGCTTTTTTGTTTGTTACCTTTCTGCGCCGAGCGTTTCATGTATCACTCAATTAGTTGAAGCGCGTTTTTGCCTTGTGCCCTCAACACGGTGTATCTTTATTAAGTGAACAAAGTGATACGACATGACATTCCAGTTACTTTGGCTCACTTATTGCTATTTCAATTCACGGTAACCACTAGGTTGGTGTAATGCTTTAGGTTTTGGCATGCTAATTGCTTTTTGGTTATCAATCACGGTCAGTTCTTAATTGTAGAGGCAAACATGGCTATATCTTTTGACAATGCACTAGGGATCCACCAGCACACGGTGGGCGTACGTGAGCGCAATGCAGAGGTGATTTCCACCAATATCGCACAAGCAAACACGCCTGGTTACAAAGCAAGAGGTTTAGACTTTGCGAAGGAATTGCAAGCGGCAACATCTGGGGCAAGCATTGGTCTTAGTCGCACAGATGGTCGGCATATTCCTGCCACTACAACGTTGGTTGGGGACAAGTTATATCGTCTTCCTACGCAACCAGATACGGGAGATGGCAACACGGTAGACTTGGATTTAGAGCGTAACTTGTTTATGCAAAACCAAATCAGACACCAAGCATCACTCGACTTTCTAGGCAGCAAATTCAAGAACTTAACCAAAGCAATCAAAGGGGAATAATTTAGATGAGCTTATTTAACGTTTTCAATGTGACAGGTTCCGCAATGAGCGCTGAATCCGTTCGTCTGAATACTACCTCAAGCAACTTGGCGAACGCCGACAGTGTCAGCAGCTCTGCGAAAGACACTTACAAAGCGCGTCATGCAGTGTTTGGTGCAGAGTTAAGTAACGCCATGCGTGGCGGTGATACGGTGCCAGTGAAAGTGATGGGTATTGTAGAAAGTGATAAACCGCTGAATGCGGAGTACAACCCAGACCATCCCCTAGCAAACGAAGAAGGCTACATCTACAAGCCTAACGTCAATGTAATGGAAGAAATGGCAAACATGATTTCAGCTTCTCGTGCATACCAAACTAATGTACAGGTCGCTGATTCTAGTAAACAAATGCTGCTGCGTACGCTGCAGATGGGTCAATAAGGATAAGGGGGTAGCGTATGGCCGGAATTAACAACGTTGGTCAAAGCGGCTTGTCCTATATCGACCAGCTTAAAAGTCTACAAGAGAGTAACAAGAAAGCGGAAGAGAGCACGGGTAAGCAGGATCTAAAACAGGAAGACTTCTTATCATTGCTCACGAAGCAACTGTCTCAGCAAGACCCTTTTAAGCCGGTAAGTAATGACCAGATGATTGCGCAAATGGCTTCATTTGCGACCGTTGATGGCATTGGCAAGATGAACACTCAGTTTGAGAGTTTGAATTCGTCAATGACATCAAATCAAGCGTTACAAGCTTCCTCTTTGGTAGGGCGTGACGTATTGGTCCCAGGAGCAGCAGGTGTGAAGCAGGACGACGCACCAATGGCGGCAATGGTTAAGCTTTCACAATCTATCGATAATCTGTTTGTTCGTGTAGAGGATGAAGCTGGCCAACTGGTTCGTACCTTTGAGGTAGGGGCGAAACCAGCCGGCGACACGCGTGTGCTTTGGGACGGTAAAGATGAAAGCGGAAATCCACTGCCAGCTGGCAAATACAAAGTGAAAGCGTCTGGCTTAGTTGAAGGGGAGTCGCAAGAGTTCCCAGTATCGACGTATGCCAACGTAAACAGCGTATTGCTTGGCAAAGGTGACGGAAACGTATTACTCAATCTGGCTGGTTTTGAATCGCCAGTTCGACTTGCAGAAGTATTGGAAGTCGGCAAAGCGTAGTCATAGCTCGCTAGATTAGGAGATTTTGGAATGTCATATGTATCTTTAAGCGGTTTGTCCGCCGCCCAACTGGATTTGAACACCACCAGTAACAACATTGCGAACGCCAACACGTACGGCTTTAAAGAGTCCCGTGCTGAGTTTGCTGATGTTTACTCTAACTCTTTATTTACTAACGCAAAAACCACGCCGGGTGGTGGTGCGCAAGCAAGCCAAGTGGCGCAGCAGTTCCATGAAGGCTCAAGCATTTACACCAACAACCCAATGGATCTGCGTGTTTCGGGGACAGGTTTTTTCGCTGTAGCGAAAGAGCGTCTAACTCCACAACAGAATGAACTGACACGTAATGGTGCATTTCACTTAAATAAAGAAAACTACATGGTGACAGCGAACGACGAGTTCTTATTAGGTTACCAAGTGGACCCAAGCTCTGGTGAGGTTTCTTCATACGAGCCACAACCCATCAATATTCCTGCTGAATTTGGTAAGCCAAAACAAACAGCAAACATTGAAGTGGGTGTGAACTTGCCAGCGAACGGCGATTTGAAAGATCCAACGCAGTTTGATTTTTCAGACCCTGATACATACAACCGTTCAACCTCTTCGACAATTTATGACTCGATGGGTCAGTCTTACAAGCTAACGACGTATTACTTGAAAGATCAGACTCAGCCAAATACATGGAACACTTACTACACCGTGACAGATAAAGAAGGTGAAAAGCCTTTAAATGTTGCGGCTGGTGATGCGCAAACGCCAACAGGTCATGTGGGGCATACCATGAAGTTCAACAACGATGGTACGTTGGCGAGCTTGAACAATGGTCAGCCAATCACTTCTGTAGCTCTGGGTGATCCGGCGACGAACACGACACCAGTCGATATGAATGGTGCCGATCCTGCGCAGACGCTTAACTTCGGCTTAGGCTCAGCAACACAGTTTGCGGCTCCGTTCGAACTGACTAAGTTTGACGAAGACGGTGCAACAACGGGCTTCCTAACCAAAGTTGACTTCGATGAAAACGGCAGCGTATTGGGGACTTACTCAAACGGTGAAAACGTTACATTGGGTCGTGTTGCTCTCGTACGTGTTCCAAACGAGCAAGGTCTGGATAAGAAAGGCGGCACTCAATGGGATTCAACGCAGTTCTCTGGTGACAAGATCTGGGGTGAATCAAATAAAGGCTCTTTCGGCACCATCAATAACGGTATGCTGGAACAGTCAAACATTGATATGACGCAGGAGTTGGTGGACCTGATCTCTGCTCAGCGTAACTTCCAAGCAAACTCACGTTCGCTAGAAGTACACAACCAACTACAACAGAATATCTTACAGATCCGCTAGAGCACTAGCTGGGTCATTCGATACTCTGCTTGAGTAAGCAATGGCGTGTGATTGCTTCTTAGTAATTACCGCTTTGTTCATTTTCATCATGACATTCATCTGATGCTTAGCCTGAATACACCTCACTCAGGCTAAGCATGCTTTGATCTACGATTTGCCGCTGTTGCCGCCGTATGGATCAAAACCTTGCCTCTCGTTACAGTTTTCTGCCTCTATTGACCTCTTTTCATTGTTGATTTTTAATTCAAAGTATTGATTGATAAGTCTATTTTTGTTTTGGCATAACTATTGCTTTTACTCCGTGTATAGAGAGATTTTTTGGAGTAATTTATGGATCGCGCACTGTTTCTCGCAATGAGTGGCGCCAAGCAAAATATGCAGGCACTACAATTGCGCGCTAATAACTTGGCTAACGTAAGCACGACCGGATTTCGGGCTGATTTAGCACAGGCTCGCTCAATGCAGGCTTATGGTGAAGGCCATCCTTCACGTGTGTTCAGCATGACAGAGCGTCCAGGGCATAACTTTGCTCAAGGTAGCGTGATTACAACAGGGCGTGATCTGGATGTGACGATTGAAGGCAGCGGCTGGATATCGGTACTCGATCACACAGGGAAAGAAGGGTTGACCCGTAACGGCAACCTAAAAGTCGATCAAAATGGCATGCTTACCAACGCAAGTGGTCATTTGGTGCTGGGTGAAAACGATGCGCCGATTACTTTGCCTATTCCTCTCTCCAAAATTGAAATCGGTCGGGATGGCACCATCTCTGTACTTCCTCAAGGTGCCCCGGCAGAAGAATTCCAAGCGGTTGATCGCATTAAGCTCGTTAAGCCTAATGACCAAAGCTTGTTTAAAGACACCAATGGCTTATTTCGCCATAAAACTCCAAACCAACCTTACGAAGCAGACGCGACTGTTAGTCTCCAGACGGGAGCGATAGAAGGCAGTAACGTGAATGCCGTAGGTGAAATGACCGCATTGATTGACTTACAACGTCAGTTTGAAATGCAAGTCAAGATGATGAGCACAGCTGAAGAAATGGATAAATCTTCAGATTCACTGCTTCGTATGAGTTAACAGAGTTAGAGGTTCACTATGCATCCAGCACTATGGGTAAGTAAAACAGGTCTAGACGCCCAACAAACCAACATTGCCACGATTTCGAACAACTTGGCGAACGCCTCTACTGTCGGCTACAAAAAGAGCCGTGCAGTATTCGAAGATTTGTTCTATCAGAACATCAACCAGCCTGGCGGCCAGTCATCTCAGAACACGGAACTGCCAAGTGGCTTGATGCTAGGTGCGGGTTCTAAAGTGGTTGCGACGCAAAAAGTGCACACGCACGGCAATGCACAGACAACGACCAACGCACTGGACATGATGGTGGAAGGCGACGGCTTTTTTCAAGTGACATTGCCGGACGGCAACATCGGTTATACCCGTAACGGTCAGTTCACGCTAAATGGTGAAGGCACGTTAGTCACGTCGGGTTCTGGCTACCCTGTAGAGCCTGAAATTGTGATTCCAGAAGATGCGATTTCTATTACTGTCGGTACGGATGGTGAAGTGTCGGTTCGCGTCCGAGGTCAGCAAGACAACCAAGTCGTTGGTCAGCTAACCATTACAGACTTTGTTAACCCGGGTGGCCTAGAGCCAATTGGTCAGAACCTTTACTTACCAACGGGTGCCAGTGGCGATCCACAAGAGGGTGTTCCTGGTTTGGACGGTTTGGGTGAAATTCGTCAATCCATGCTGGAAGCGTCCAACGTGAATGTAACGGAAGAGTTGGTCAATATGATTGAAGCCCAGCGCGTTTACGAAATGAACTCAAAAGTGATCTCGTCAGTCGATAAAATGATGAGCTTCGTTAACCAGCAATTGTAACGATTAAGAGCAAGATTTGAGGAGCTCACGATGAAACGTATTTGCCTACTCGCTTTGATTGCTACGATGTCGGGCTGTGCCATGTTGGAACCGATTGAAACGGATGAAGTGACACAAGCAACCACTGTGGTCGACGCAGTAGAAGGCGATAAATCGAAAGAAGAGAGCAGCGGTATTGTAGATACTTTACGTGGTAGAAGCGATCCGGTTGCTGGCGATCCTGCTTGGGCTCCAATTCATCCGAAAAACAAACCTGAGCATTATGCTGCTGCAACAGGTTCGTTGTTTAGCGCCGAGCACATTACCGATCTCTACGACGATTCTAAACCACGTGGTATTGGCGACATTATTACCGTAACACTGGATGAGACAACCAGTGCGACGAAAAGCGCAAATGCCGATTTATCGAAAACCAATGAAGCGCAAATGGACCCGCTTCAAGTTGGCGGAGAAGAGCTGCAAATTGGCGGAAAATATAATTTCTCTTATGACTTAAACAACTCCAACTCATTTGCAGGTGACTCTTCTGCAAAGCAGAGCAACAGCATCAGTGGTTACATCACTGTTGAGGTGATTGAAGTACTGGCAAACGGCAACCTCGTGATCCGCGGTGAGAAGTGGATGACGCTAAATACAGGTGATGAGTACATACGTTTAAGTGGCACTATTCGTCCGGATGATATTAATTTCGACAACACCATTGCATCAAATCGTGTTTCTAACGCAAGAATTCAATACTCAGGGACTGGTTTGCAACAAGATATGCAAGAGCCAGGCTTCTTGGCACGATTCTTTAATGTAGCGCTATAACACGCCGTGCTGACGGCAATTTGACTGCAAGAGATAAGTAAGCATGAAAAAACTCCTTTTAGTACTGATGAGCGTTGCTCTGTTTTCTACCGTAGCCCAAGCCGCACGTATCAAAGACGTCGCGCAAGTGGCAGGTGTACGAAGCAACCAACTCGTGGGTTATGGTTTGGTTTCAGGCTTACCTGGTACGGGTGAAGCGAACCCGTTTACAGAGCAAAGTTTCGCCGCCATGCTGCAAAACTTCGGCATTCAGATGCCGCCGGGCACAAAGCCAAAAATTAAAAACGTTGCCGCAGTCATGGTTACGGCAGAGTTGCCGCCTTTCTCTAAACCGGGTCAGCAAGTGGACGTGACTGTCTCTTCCATCGGAAGTGCTAAAAGTTTGCGTGGTGGTACGCTACTACAAACGTTCCTCAAAGGTCTCGACGGTCAAGTTTACGCGGTTGCTCAAGGTAACTTAGTGGTGAGCGGCTTCAGTGCTGAAGGCGCTGACGGTTCTAAAATCGTAGGTAACAATCCAACCGTTGGTCTTATCTCTAGTGGTGCGACAGTAGAGCGAGAAATTCCAAACCCATTTGGTCGTGGTGATTACATCACGTTCAACTTGCTTGAGTCAGACTTCACAACGGCTCAACGTATGGCGGATGCTGTAAACAACTTCCTTGGCCCACAAATGGCGAGCGCTGTTGACGCGACATCAGTGCGCGTGCGTGCTCCTCGTGACGTCAGCCAGCGTGTTGCGTTCTTATCGGCAATCGAAAACCTAGAGTTCGACCCAGCAGATGGTGCAGCCAAAATCATCGTTAACTCTCGCACGGGCACCATCGTAGTTGGTAAGCATGTGCGTCTTAAACCAGCAGCAGTAACGCACGGCGGCATGACGGTTGCGATCAAAGAAAACCTGAATGTTAGCCAACCTAACGGCTTTTCTGGTGGGCAAACCGTTGTCGTACCAGACTCGGATATCGAAGTCAGCGAAGAGCAAGGAAAAATGTTTAAGTTCGAACCAGGCTTAACGTTGGATGATTTGGTCCGTGCCGTGAACCAAGTCGGGGCTGCGCCTTCGGACTTGATGGCAATTTTACAAGCATTGAAGCAAGCTGGTGCCATTGAAGGCCAGTTGATCATCATTTAATGGTTAGGAGGTAGGTATAATGAACAATCCTAACGACATTGGTTTTATCCATGACATCAGTTCTCTGGATACTCTGCGTCAAAAAGCAGTGAAAGAGGGAAAAGATGGCGAGCAAGAAGCATTGCATGCGGCTGCTCGTCAGTTCGAATCGATCTTCACCTCCATGATGTTGAAATCCATGCGTGAAGCCAATGAGGGCTTTGAGTCCAACATGATGAACAGCCAAAACGAGAAGTTCTACCGACAAATGTTGGATGAACAGATGGCGAGTGAATTGAGTTCGTCTGGTTCAATGGGACTGGCCGATATGATTGTTAAGCAATTAACGGCTGGGCAAGGGAACGACAAAAAAGAAACGGCTATGCGTGATGCGGCAAACAATGCTGCGGAATATCGTCGTGTTGACCCGAAAAAAGCGCGCGAGATTGAACAGCGCTTGATTGAATCTGGTCAACTATCTCGACCAAGCAATGAACCCACTCGATTCGATTCACCAGAATCCTTTGTTAACTCGATGAAGCCATACGCGGAGAAAGCTGCGAAAGCCCTAGGTGTCGAGCCATCTTTGCTACTTGCGCAAGCCGCTTTGGAAACGGGGTGGGGACAAAAGGTCGTGAAGAACGCGCGTGGCAGCAGCAACAACTTATTTAATATCAAAGCAGATCGAAGCTGGCAGGGTGACAAAGTGACGACGCAAACTTTAGAGTTCCACGATAACACGCCAGTGAAAGAGACGGCGGCGTTTCGCTCCTACTCAAGTTACGAAGACAGCTTTAATGACTTTGTACGATTTTTGAATGACAACCCACGTTACGAGACAGCATTGCAGCAACGCGGGAATTCAGAGTCGTTTATTCGCGGTATCCACAGTGCGGGTTACGCGACCGATCCGAACTACGCAGATAAAGTCCTGCAGGTGAAGGATAAAATCGAAAGTATGTAATGTCTCTGCGCCAATTTATGACGTTCTCGAAGGCTTGCCATAGTGCAAGCCTTCACTTTATCTGAATATCTACGCCTTTCTATCACTTGGCACATCTTTTGCTTTTAACGTGTCTAGGTGATCGGTTTTGCCGATTTATATTTCGTTTTTGGGGGCACGTATGGCGTCAGATCTTCTGAATGTAGGTACTCAAAGTGTGCTTACTGCTCAGAGACAATTAAACACCACTGGTCATAACATTTCTAATGTTAATACAGAGGGTTATAGCCGTCAGTCTGTTATCCAAGGCACGAATGATCCGCGCATGTTTGGTGGTTCTACCTACGGCATGGGTGTGCATGTGGAAAATGTTCGCCGCTCGTGGGATCAGTTTGCCGTGAATGAACTGAACCTGTCGTCGACCAACAATGCCAACAAAACGGATACCCAAGACAATCTTGATATGCTCTCTAGCATGTTGAGTTCAGTGGCATCGAAGAAAATTCCTGAGAACCTGAATGAGTGGTTCGATGCGGTAAAAACCATGGCAGATACCCCGAACGATTTAGGGGCACGAAAAGTGGTATTGGAAAAGGCGAAAATCTTCTCTGATACCTTAAATGATTTCCACGAAACCGTTCGACTGCAATCTGATGTCACCAATAAAAAATTGGATATGGGTATTGAGCGCGTTAACCAACTTGCGTTGGAAATTCGAGATATTCATCGACTGATGATGCGTACCCCCGGTCCACATAATGACCTGATGGATCAGCATGAAAAGCTGGTTACTGAGCTGTCAGAGTACACCAAAGTTACCGTAACCCCACGCAAAAATGCGGAAGGGTTTAATGTTCATATCGGCAATGGACACACTCTTGTTTCTGGCACGGAAGCAAGTCAGCTCAAAATGATCGATGGCTATCCGGATGTTCATCAAAGACGATTAGCAATGGTGGAAGGGAATGGCATTAAAGCGATCAAGTCTGATGATATGGATGGCAAAATCGGCGCTTTACTTGAAATGCGCGACAAACACATCCCACAACTGCAAGATGAAATGGGCCGTTTAGCGACGGGCTTTTCCTACAAAATTAATCAGCTGCAATCTCAAGGTCTGGATCTCAACGGTAAGATAGGTAAAGACGTATTTACCGACGTGAACTCTGAGCTGGTGGCAAAATCTCGAGTTTTTGCTGCGCCTGACTCCCAAGCTGATGTTGCGGTTTACATCGAGGACATTTCCGCGATCAAAGGTGGTGAATATTCGCTGCGTTATGATGGCGACCAATACAGCGTGACAACACCGAAAGGTGAGCAAATGTCGTTGAACATCGACCATTCGGATTCGTCGTTTGTTCTGGATGGTATGAAAGTGCAAATTGGTGAAGGCCTTGCCGCCGGTGAGCGCGTATTGCTACGCCCAACGAGAAGTGGTGCAGCCATCATAAAGATGGAAACCAATGACGCAAAAGCTATTGCCGCACAAAGTTATGAAGCCTCAACCACTTTTGCCCAAGGTAACGCCAAGTTTAAAATTCGTGAGGCGGGGGATGTTAAAGAGTTTGAGGTTACCGTACAACCAGCCGACGAGAAGCATGATAAGCCGTGGTTAAAGATCACGGATAACAAGGGTAATTTACTATCGGACAAATACTCATACCCGTTAGATAAAGATAACCCGAAGATTGAAATATCAGTGCCGAAAAGTCATCCGCTGTATAAAAACGGCGATGCAACCGTGTTTGAGTTGAGCGAAGGCGCACTGATGAATGATAAATTCACCGCAAACTTGGTGCCTTCTGAAGGTGGTAACGGCAACTTGAGAAAAATGCAGAAGATCCAAACAGACAAGATGATGGATGGAAAATCCAGTACCTTGATCGATGTTTATCATAACCTCAATACCGAAGTTGGACTGAAGTCTTCTACAGCAAACCGTTTAGCCTCCGTCGCTCGTTTAGAGCATGAAGCGGCGCAAGAGCGCGTTGCTTCTATTTCTGGTGTTAACCTCGATGAAGAAGCGGCCAACATGATGAAGTTTCAACAAGCGTACATGGCTTCATCACGTGTGATGCAAGCGGCGAATGATACCTTCAATACCATTTTACAACTGAGGTAAGGAGAAGAGATAAGTGCTAACCCGAATTTCTAGTTTCCATAACTATCAGTCCGTACAAAATGATCTGCGTCGTCAAGAGAATAAGGTTCACCACAACCAAGAGCAACTTGCTTCAGGGAAAAAGTTACTGAAACCTAGTGACGACCCCCTCGCTGCGCATTACATCCAAAACATTAGTCAGCAACAAGAGCAGCTACAACAATATCTTAGCTCTATAGTGTTGGTGCGTAATCGTCTAGAAAACCACGAAGTTAATATCGCCAATGCGGAGAATTTTGCCGACGAGTCGAAGCGCTTAACGATGGAGATGATTAACGGTGCCTTTTCTGCTGAAGACCGACAAGCAAAGAAGCGTGAGTTAGAAGAGATTGCGAACAATTTCCTTAACTTAGTGAACTCGCAAGATGAATCTGGTAACTACGTGTTTGCGGGTACTAAGCCAAAAAGCCAACCATTCTATCGCGATAAAGACGGTAGTGTTCAATACGCTGGGGACGATTATCAGCGCAAAATGAAAGTCTCCAGCATGCTTGAGATGCCAATGAACGATCCTGGCAGCAAGCTGTTTATGGAGATACCAAACCCATTTGGCGATTATCAGCCGAATTACGATCTACAAAACGGCTCTGAGCTGTTGCTAAACAAAGCTACTAACGTTGACGCTAAGGATGATGCGGCGTATCGCGTGACATTTGTCGATATGAATAACGGCAAATTTGGTTACCAATTAGAGCGTAACGGCAAAGTAGTGGATGCCGATGAGTTTTCTCCAGAGAAAGGGATTGAATACAAAGGCCTGAAAGTGCACGTAAAAGGCCAAATTACGCCTGGTGACAGCATTGAGATCGAAAAGCGGGCAGAGTTCAGCATTTTCGATACCTTCAAGGATGCAATGGCATGGTCAGACAAATCGGTTTCGGATACGTCGGCGACTGCTAAATTGCACCAAATGACAGAAGAATTCCACGCTGCTTTTATCCATTTGAATAAAGCGCGTACAGATGCCGGTGCTCGATTGAGTACGCTGGATATCCAAGAGCAAAATCATGAAGACTTTAATTTGTCTCTGGCAAAAGCGAAGAGCAACTTTGAGGACTTGGATTACTCCAAAGCCGTGATCGAGTTCAGTGAAAACTCGCGAGCGTTACAGGCATCGCAACAAGCATTCGGTAAGACCAAAGATCTAACGTTGTTTAACTACATCTAGTATGACACTCATACACATTGTCTGATTTTGATGCCTTATGTGCAAAGCCTTAAGCGCGATAAGTCGACGTAACCTGAGAGTCTGAGATGTCATGCGGCACGATTTTACCCAAAGCGGCAATGATGCGGGAGGCAAGTCGGGCGGCAACAGGGCAGCGTTCAATACCCTTGGGCTAAGATGAGGCTGACAAACCGGAAATAGCTTAATGATAAAGCTAACTTATTGTTTATTTGATTCTTTTAAAAGTAGTTAAATAATTTACGCAAGTTGGCACACAAATTGTATTGAAAATATCAGAACAGATTTAGAGATTCTAAACCCTGCGTTTAAGGCAGATTTAGCAAGTAACTTTTACGGTCAGTGCTTATCCAAATGAGAGTAAAGCTGGCCGCTTCGCAAAAGCTTGCGAACTCAACAGGAGAGCAAAATGGCTGTAACAGTTAGTACTAACGTCTCCGCGATGACCGCGCAGCGTTACCTAAACAAAGCGACTGATGAATTAAACACGTCGATGGAGCGCTTATCTTCAGGACATAAGATTAACAGTGCAAAAGATGATGCGGCAGGTCTACAGATCTCTAACCGCTTAACTGCACAGTCTCGTGGCCTAGATGTCGCAATGCGTAACGCGAACGATGGTATCTCGATTGCACAAACCGCTGAAGGTGCGATGAATGAGGCAACCTCTGTCATGCAACGAATGCGTGACCTTGCGATTCAATCATCGAACGGTACTAACTCTCCGGCTGAGCGTCAGGCGATCAACGAAGAGTCAATGGCATTGATTGACGAGCTAAACCGTATTGCAGAAACCACTTCATTTGGTGGTCGTCGTCTATTGAACGGCTCATTCGGTGAAGCGGCATTCCAGATTGGTGCGAGCTCAGGTGAAGCCATGATCATGGGACTCACCAGCATTCGTGCGGACGATACTCGCATGGGTGGTGTGACCTTCTTATCTGAGAACGGTAAAGATAAAAACTGGAGTGTTGACCCAGCTAAATCTGACTTGAAGATCACGCTACCAGGTATGGGTGAAGACGAAGACGGCAATGTTGATGATCTAGAAATCAATATTAATGCTAAAGCGGGCGACGACATCGAAGAGCTTGCCACTTACATTAATGGTCAGTCTGATATGATTAATGCGTCTGTAAGTGAAGATGGCAAGCTGCAAGTTTTTGTCGCGCACCCAAACGTTCAGGGCGAGATTTCCATTTCTGGTGGATTAGCATCTGAGCTTGGCCTGAGTGATGAACCTATCAGAACGTCAGTACAAGATATTGATATGACCACGGTACAAGGCTCTCAAAACGCGATTTCTGTGCTGGATTCGGCACTGAAATACGTAGACTCGCAACGTGCAGACTTAGGTGCGAAGCAAAACCGTTTGAGTCACAGCATCAACAACTTGGCGAATATCCAAGAAAACGTTGACGCCTCGAACAGCCGAATTAAAGATACAGATTTTGCGAAAGAAACCACGCAAATGACCAAAGCACAAATTTTGCAACAGGCAGGTACATCGATTCTTGCTCAAGCGAAACAGTTGCCAAACTCTGCAATGTCACTATTGCAGTAGTTTACTTAGCCTGTACTCAATACATTCAGACGTGGATGGGAATGCAGGCTTTTGGCAAGCAACTTTACAATAGAATGAGCGGCTCTCTCATCTCTCACCTGCCAATCATTTTCAATGTAAAGTTGCACTCGGTATGCCGGAAATGTGTTCATTTCTCTTGATCTCCACATAGGCTCTGGCGACCAACCTAGCCCCAGTTCTCTCAAAGGAAAAGGGGCTTTTTCTTTTCTAATTTTCACGTCTATCGTCTGCGAACTTATCTTCAATTGTTTCCTTTTGCTGGTTTTCTATACAATTTATCCCTCTCGGCTCGATTTGTGGAAACTTGAGCACTTTTTCTTACTTTTCTTCAATTTTATTAGCTAAATCTCGCAATGTTATTTTTTTAAACTTTTTTCTAAAGCTTCTGAATTTGGTGTCGTTAATAGAGGTAACTTTGAGAGAACTACTTGGTTTTCCGAGACGTCGGAAACCGCTACACCGGAAAATCAATTGGAGAAATCACCATGGCAGTGAATGTAAACACTAACGTATCAGCGATGACCGCTCAGCGTTACCTAAACAACGCAAACTCAGCTCAACAAACTTCTATGGAGCGTTTGTCTTCAGGTTTTAAAATCAACAGCGCAAAAGATGACGCTGCGGGTCTACAAATCTCGAACCGTTTGAACGTACAAAGCCGTGGTTTAGATGTAGCGGTTCGCAACGCGAACGACGGTATCTCGATTGCACAAACTGCTGAAGGTGCAATGAACGAGACCACTAACATTCTTCAACGTATGCGTGACCTGTCTCTGCAATCAGCAAATGGTTCAAACTCGAAAGCAGAGCGCGTTGCGATTCAAGAAGAAGTGACCGCGCTAAACGACGAACTAAACCGTATCGCAGAAACCACTTCTTTCGGTGGTAACAAGCTACTAAACGGCACACACGGTGCGAAATCGTTCCAAATCGGTGCGGATAACGGCGAAGCAGTGATGCTTGAGCTAAAAGACATGCGTTCAGACAACAAAATGATGGGCGGTGTGAGCTACCAAGCTGAAAGTGGTAAAGGTAAAGACTGGAACGTTGCTGAAGGTAAGAACGACCTAAAAATCAACCTAACGGACAGCTACGGCCAAGAGCAAGAAATCAACATCAGCGCAAAAGCGGGTGACGATATCGAAGAGCTTGCGACTTACATTAACG
>NZ_JAHGAP010000021.1:0-86058 GCF_030248655.1 Vibrio sp. D431a
TTCACCAGTTCCACTGAAGACAGGTTTTGTTTGGTTAGTGATTCCATCGTCTGACTCAACTCCTGAGTCAGAACTTGAGTCAAGTCGCCCCTGCAAGCTAGTTGAGGTATCAACCTCAATCTCTATTGTTTTTGTCGTAGTATTATTGGCCTTATCTGTAACCAACATAGTTACATCGTATTTACCATCAGAGAGAGAGCTTGGAAGAACAAGAGACCAATTTCCATCGCCATCTACATTTACAACTGGCTCTGCATACGTCACCCCATCAATAGTGACTTTCAAAGTTGCCCCAGCTTCAATTTTTCCACTGAAGATTGGCTTGCTCTCATTGGTGATGCCATCAGATTTGTCAGCGCCAGTATCATTCACAAGTTTAATTGTGCCGTCAGGTTTAGTTGTATCGATCTTAACGACGCCATTAATTTCTTCTGTATTACCTGCTGAGTCCTCAGACTTTGCAACCCAGTTATGATTTCCATCAGGTAGTTGCTCAGTAACCTGAACACTCCAATTACCATGATTGTCTGTCGTGGTTCTGTACTCTTTACCATTTACAATTAAAACAATCTTGGCATTCGCGTCCGATTGTCCGCTAAATACAGGTGAATTAATGTTAGTTAAATTGTCGGATTTATCCCCTGAATTCGAGCCATCATCAAGGCCACCCTCAAGTGTAATAGTCGTATCGATCTTGACCTTTCCAGAGTCTTTTGTCTCGTTCCCTGCCTTGTCAGTTACGACCAATGACCATGAATGCTCGCCTTCAGGTAGCTCATCTTTTACAGTCAAAGACCAGTTGCCCGAAGAATCAATATTCATATCATCGTTATCATAAGTGTTGCCATTGATCGTAAATTGTATAAAGGCTCCAATTTCAATTTGGCCTTTGAAGGTTGGACTCTTTTCATAAGTCAACCAGTCTCCAATCTCACCTGTATCTGACGCCAAAACCACGTCAGAAGAATTAGGTGCCTTTGTATCAACAACAAGGTCTGATAGATGCTCAGTTTTGGTGTTTCCTGCAATATCCTTGGTTACTACTGACACTTTGTAAGTACCATCAGGAAGTGCTGAAGCAACGGTGTATTCCCAATTACCATTATCATCAACAGTAGTTTCAAATTCCTTGTCACCAATTTTAAGAGTGATTGTCGCTCCTACCTCACCTGTCCCCTTAAAGGTAGGGTTCTTTTCACTGGTGATGCCGTCTGAGTCACTAAGCCCTGAGTCTGATTCTTTATCTAAATATCCCTCAACCTCAACCTCATTATCCACAACTACCTTAAGAACCTTGCTATTAGGGTTTCCTGCCTTATCTGTGGCATTAAAGCTAAGAGTCCACTCTCCGTCTTCTAATGAATTTGGAATAGTAAAATTCCATTCTCCCGACTCATTAATATCAAAGTCTCTTGGGCTCGAATAAGTATAACGAGTGCTACCCTTGTAGATTACAATCTCAAGCTTTGCTCCAGCCTCTAATCGACCAGTTAGTGAAATCTGTTCATTATTTGTAATCCAGTCATCAGATATGTTTGAGTCATTGACCAAAACAATGTTGTCAAGTGACGGTGGCTGGGTATCAATTTCAATGGAACCGCTATCAGAAACTTTGTTGCCAGCAGGGTCTACCGACTCAACAACCCAATCCCATTCACCATCTGGAAGTGCTGTATCGATAGTTATCGTGAAATCACCGTTTTTATCCGCTACTGTTGTGTATTCTTCACCATTAATCGTGAGCTTTACACTTGAATGAGCGTCAGTTGAACCTCTAAAGGTTGGCTTATCTAAATTGGTTAAATTGTCCCCTTTATCTCCTGAGTCGGAATCAGGACTTAATTCAGCAGTAATCGTGTTTACTTGGTCGACTACAACAGTGTGTGACTCTGAGGTTTCATTTCCTGCGGGATCTTTGTAGAAAACTTCTAGCTTATATTTGCCATCTGACAATGTGTCAGGGAGTGCGAATGACCACGTTCCGTCTTGACTGATCGTAAAGTCATCCCCTGAGAAATATACTTTTCCTGCAATCTTTATGGTTATAGCGATAGAGCTATTTTCCGTTTTGCCTGAAAGGATTAAATCTGGGTTATTCGTTACAAAATCATTGTCATCCTGACCCGAGTCGTTATCTAGTCGAACTCCTTCAAAGTCTGGGTCTTGTGTGTCAATTACAACTTCACCACCTGTATGTGCTTTATTGCCAGCTTCATCAACTGAGGTAACAGACCACTTGTAGGAACCATCAGATAACGGCTTTAAGCCGGAGATCGACCAATTACCATCATCATTAACCTTAGTAGTGTATTCGTCGTTACCAACTTTTAGGGTGATCTCTGATCCAGCTTCTCCTGTCCCAACAAACGCCAAGGTATCGTTCTTGGTGATGCCATCATTCTTGCTCTCGCCAGTATCAATACCATCATCCAGTCTTGCGGTAACAGAAGTCTTTGTATCAATCTCTATTTGACCTGTGTCGGTTGCTTCATTGCCAGACACATCTACAGATTTAACTGTGTAGTTATACTTGCCATCAGATAGAGACTCATCTACCTGAATGCTCCACTTACCACTACTATCGACAGTATCTTTGTATTCGCGATTGTTAATGATAACTGTAATTAAAGCTCCAGCTTCTCCTGAACCCGATATAACAGGGTTAGTATCTTTTGTTTTAGAGTCGCCTTGGACGCCGGAGTCCGTTGTAATATCGAGATCACTGTCTACACTATTCACAGTATCAATTTCAATTCTGCCAACCGAAGACTTCTCATTCCCCGCGTCGTCTAAAATTTTGATTGTGAATGTATACTCATCATCTGGAAGTTTATCTGTAACTTGTATTGACCAACTTCCAGTAGCATCAACAATAGCAGAGTACTCATTGCCGTTTATTAAAAGGGTTACTTTTGCTCCAACCTCACCCGTGCCACTAAACCATGGTTGAGTCTCGTTAGTGATGTTATCGATAAGATTAGAGTCAGATTCTTTATCAAGCCCACCCTCTACAAAAGTGTGAGTATCAATTTCTACCTTTCCGGAAATGCGCTTGTCGTTTCCGGAAACGTCACTTGCTACAACAGTCCATTCATAGACATTATCTTTCAGCTCATCGCCCACAGTAATTGACCAAGTCCCATCTTCCTTCACGGTCGTCTGATAGGTCTTGTTGTTAATAGTGAGGGTGATCTTATCACCTGTATCACCTGTACCGATAAACGTTGGTTTTTTAACATTCGTAACTGAATCTTGGTCTGATTCACCTGAATCTGACGATGGGTCTAACTGAGCGGTAAGACTGATCTTTGTGTCAATTTCTAGAGGCTGATTTTTCGAGAATTCGTTACCAGCAATATCGGTTACAACAAACTCAATATTGAACTTCCCATCATCAAGGGAAATAGGAGAAACGAATTCAAATTCACCTTTTGCATTAATAGAAATATCTCTTGGCGAGAAGTACTCCTTTTTGAACCCTTCGTCATTCGTAATGATAATCTTCAGGCTCGCTCCATCTTCAACCTTACCAGTAAGATGCGGGGTGTTTTTATTTGTAATGAAGTCACCCTTTGATTCGCCTGCATCATTTTGCAAGACGTAATCAATAAAGTCAGGAGCTACACTATCGATCGTGATAACGCCTGAAATATCAGCAGTATTACCAACAGAGTCTGTAATAGATGCGCTATATTCATAATCTCCATCAGAAAGGTTGTCTGTAACTGTAATTTTCCAATTACCACGAGAATCGGTCGCCCCCTCGTATGACTTACCATCAATTACCAATACAACTTTTGAGTTAGGCTCTCCCGTTCCAGAGAACACAGGGTTAGCACTTTTGGTAACACCATCAGAATCCGAATGACCTGTGTCCGATAACTTATCTAAACCTCCAGATATCTCCGTCGTACGGTCGATAACCAATGTTTTGGTTAACTCTGAGGTGTTACCAGCTACATCTTCCGCGACAACTTTAATCTCGTAGCCATTTAAATTTTCTGGTAGATCAACAGGCACTTTAAAAGACCAATTCCCGTCTTTATCAACAGAAATGCCCTCGTACTTTTTACCATCAATAAAAATCGTTAACTGACTTCCTTTTTCGACTGCGCCAGTGAACTCAACTTCTTCTGATCTTGTTTTCCAGTCACCTTTATCGCCAGTATCAGATGAGCCTTTTAATCCAATTGTTAAACCAGTTGGATCTGTTGTATCAACGACAATTTTACCTGTCACAGGTTCGGCATCATTACCAGCTTTATCTGTAGAATTGATTACATAATCAATCTCACCTTCAGGTAATTTGTCCTTTACTTTTAGTGACCAATTACCTGCCTTATCTACTGTGGTTTGGTATGACTTACCGTTGATAGTTACAGTTATTTTTGACCCTGCTTCACCTTTCCCGCTTATAACCGGATTTTGATCATTAGTAATCTCATCATCATCAAAATGACCATGGTCTGATTGTTTATCAAGACTTCCTGATACCTCATTGTGTGTATCTATTTCAAAGGAACCCGAAGTTTTGCTTGTGTTACCTGCAACGTCTTTTACTGTGAAGGTATAATTGAATACGCCTTGGTCTAGGTCGCCAGTTTCTAGTATGAAGTTGCCGTTTTCATCAACTTCAACTTTAGTTTCGAGAACAACTCGCCCGTTCTCATCCTTAATCGTAACCTCAACAGTGGAGCCAACTTTAGTCTTACCCTCAAACCTGTTGTTGGTTTCTTTAGTTAACCCATCCTTATCGCTATCCCCTGTGTCTGTTGCCAATCGAACTGAAATATCAACAGAAGTAGCTATCGTTATTTCACCAGATTTGGAGTCAGTGTTACCTGCAAGATCTTCTATCGTAATCTTCCAATCAAAATCACCTTCAGGAAGTTCATCTTTCACTTGAAGAGACCATGTTCCATCTCTTCCAACTGACGTCGTGTACTCTTTCCCGTTAATTTCTAGTGTAATCTTAGAGCCAGCCTCACCTGTCCCATCAAATTTTGGCAACGTATCTTTTGTGATAGAGTCTGAGCTACTATTACCCGTATCAGACTCCTCTGATAACTTTGCATCGAAGTTTTGTATGACAGTATCTACAGTGATGCTGTCCTCTATTGTTCTTTCATTGCCAGCCTTATCTTTTACATAAAGCTTAAAGTTGTAGTCGTTATCAGGAAGCGGCCCCTGAACAGTTACCTGCCAAGAACCATCATCTTGACGTTGGACAGGGTACTTAACACCATTAAACTCGAAGAATGCTTCTTCAAACTCTTCAATTTGGCCTACAAACGTAAGACTAGAATTGTCTTTTGTTATGCCGTCAGAAGAAGAAATCCCAGTATCGTTTTGATCATCAAGACGAACAGTAGCATCAATAACAGTATCAACTGTAACTCTGCCAGTAGCTTCAACTTTATTTCCAGCAACATCAGCTGACACGACGGTGTAATCATATTCACCATCATTTAATTGCGAACCTAAGTCTAACTTCCAGTTTCCCTCACCATCAGCAACTGTTTTGTATTCTTTGCCACCAATTTTGATTGTGACTGTCGAACCAGCGTCAGTCGTTCCCAAAAACACAAGCTGAGCCTGATTAGTGATGCCATCTGTAGCATCAACACCCGTATCAGTCTCCAGCTCTTGCGTGAGTTCATTAGTCGTATCTATTTCAATGGAGCCTGAAACCTTTCTCCCTAGAGTATCGACCCCTTCGTAATTAAAACGCCCTTCAGGTAGGCTTGGGATTGGCGGCAACTTCCATTCACCGTTAGCATCTACAATGGCAGTGTATGAACCACCATTGATCTTAAATGTAACCAAAGTACCCGGAGTTCCAGTCCCTTTGAAAACAGGGTCTGAGACATTGGTAATAAAGTCGCCTTTGGCACCAGAGTCAGAAGAACTATCGAGGTTTACAGTAAAACTATCCTCAGGTTTAGGCTCGCCCTCTTCGGTAATGTTACTAATGCCTTTTTTATTAGAGCTATTGGTTGAAGGAGCAACACTGAACTCACCAGTCAAAGTAGAAGTATTATTGTTAACTTCGACCTCTTCCACCTTCAGTTCCTGCTTCATTTCTTCAACGGCGTTCTTGCCTTTCTCGGCAACGGCCTCTAATGCTTGCGATAATTCCTCGATTTGCTCCTTGAGCTCAGCCTCGTGCTCTGTGAGTTCCTTTTCCTTTTCTTCTTCCACCAGCTCAGCTTTTTTCTCCGCTTCCGCAAGAGCCTTTTTCATCGCCTTAAGCATCTCTTCAAGAGCTGCTAACTTTTCCTCTTCAGTTGCTGACTTGTCATCTTCTGCACCCTCTTCTTGAGACGGAAGCTTTGCAAGCATTGATTCTTTGACACCTGTGCCATCATGTTCGCCTTTCGAACGCTCGTAAACATCACCAATAAAGTGACTATCAAGAAGCTTTAAACTATCAAGATCACTAACCATATCCTTTACGATGGTTTTGTAATCTAAGGATGTTCCGTTGACGAGTGGGATGGAAACTTTGCTAACGATCATTTCGGTTAAGCCATCCTCTACGAGAATTTCTTGACCATCAGATGTTTTTAGAACGAGGTCGAAGCCAGAGTTTTGGATATTAACCACTGGAACTTCTAAATCATGAAGTGCTGAGCTGGATAAAATTTGCATTTTAATAACAGTTTAGGATTTCACCCAACCGAATTGCAATTATTATTCAGCATCAGTAGTGAGATTATTTTTAGGCTGTATTTTCCGTTAAGTATAAATATTTAAAAGAAACTTATTGCATTTACAAATGGTGCAGCATAGCGCATTACCACACTCATAAATTTTAAGAATTGATGATTTGTCTCAGCACTCCTTTAAAAGAAGAAGCTTGTAGTGAACTAAATTGAATAAGCATAGCCTGTCATAATAGATAATTATTAAAGTTTTGAATAAAACACACATTTTTTCTACATCATTACCGAACGAGCAAAATTCACTAACAAACTAGGGGCGACTTATAACTATCGTGAAAATTTCTATTCAATTAAAGTACTTAACTTTGATAAATACCTTTAAAAATGCAAATATCTAAGTAAAAATGAGATTGCATGTAGGCAAAAAAACCAATCGAACATCAACTGAGAAACACGATAAGCATGTACAAGATTGGCAACTTCATAATGAACGCAACACACCGATAAAGCTATCCCACTTTCTAACGGATGAAGAAGAAAATGAGTATAAGAGAGGTGTTAAATACAATATTTTGCCCGACAATTCATCGGAGCATGAACTTTGTGAAAAAGATGATTTAGGCGAGAACGATTTAGAACAAACACCAGCCCAAAATTTTAACGACAAAGATTCATTGGAAGCTGACTCAATATCACTCATGCATGACAAAGCAGCTTCCAGCGAAAGTAATAAAAACTTTTCTGACAATCAGTCTAAAAGCAGGCTTCCAACGAACCCTCAACCAAGAAAGCATAAGCTAAACCTCTTTACCAAGTTACTTGTAGCATACAGTGTAGGAGTTAGTTCGTTTTGTGGGTATGAAGTTTTATTTGGAAAGGACGCAAGGCTTGAAGGCCGTTTAGCTAATGTTCAAGACATGTTCAGCGACCTCAATAAAGATTACTCAGTTGTTACTGATAAACTTAATGAGCAAGCTAAGGTTGGTGAACTGCTTTCTACCCGAATTGACGAAGTTGCTACTACTTCACTTTCTGACTTTGAGTCCCTCAACACGAGGCTTACAGAAACATCGGCGTCGGTCAATACCGCAACAGAAGTCGCGAACAAATCGAAAACAAAGGTAGAGTCTCAAAACGCAAAGATCCAAGAAGTAACCTCTGTTGCAGCTGCTGCCTCTTTAACGTCGACTAACAGTATGGAGATTGCAAAAACTAATAAGCAAACACTTGAAAGCTTTATTGATGACATTACTGATCTTAAAGCAAATGCTGATATCATCATTAATAGAAGGGATGAGGCTGCTACATCTTATAAAGACTACACAACTCACATTAATGGCGTGGTTGCGGATCTAAGCCGAAGTATAAAAGGCATAAGCCCGAGAAGTATTGAGAGAATCGTCGAAAGTACCGTTAACCGTAAAATGGAAAACAGGGCATTTTCTGCTAAGTATCAAGTCAATAAAGATGAGCTCGCTGCCAACCAAGAGCTTAGCAACAATGAACTCGTTGAGATACGCTCAAATCTTGAGAAATACCAACAAGAGCTTGAGCTGAAGCTAACTCAGCACGGATCTAAACTCAAGGTAGAGGTAAAGGAAGACGTATCTTCTCTCATGAACCAAATCAGAAATGAAATGAGCAAAGAGAGCGCTCTAACATCCAAGACACGTAACGAGCAAGCAGATGCTATTGCTAAACTCTTCAAGCAAGTAGATCTACAGAAAACTGAAAACCTCGCTTTAACTAATGACATTGCAAAAGTAGTGACTCTAGCCCAAAACTTGGAAGATGATAATGCACGTCTTGTTAAAGCTCATAACGAGATACAAGATCTACTAAAGCAGATATCAAGTGACAACATAGCTCTTCACCAGTCGCATCAAGAACTGTCTAGATTTACTAATGATGCTATATCTAACTTACAGGAACGTGAAAAAACCATTATCAAGTCTCTAAAACAAATTGCATCAATGATTGAGACAAAATAACAGCCACCAAAAAGCCCAGCAACTTTGCTGGGCTTTTTATTTGCAAGCTTGTTTAATTAACGTGGAGATGTTTCAAGCAAAGGGATAGAAAACTCCATCCACTCCTCTTTCAGGTGATGCTCTAGATCTTCAACATTAATTTTGTCAGCTAGACCTTCTTCTGCATAGAAGTCGATCACTGTTTTCTTAATTCTTTCTTCTAGCTTTCGAGATAACTCAGAGTTACCGCTGTTATGTAGAATCAACGAAAGACGCTTTTTAGCCATTGAGGCACTATTGCTGTCTTTCTTACCAAGTAAAGTAGCTAAGATAGACATAAATTACCAAAGACTTTTAAGTTTTTTGAGAAGACCTCGTTTTTCCTCTAGATCGCGATATGGAACTTCAGTTCCTAGTAGTCGCTCTACTGCATCGCGATAAGTTTCTGCTGCCAGTGAGTTACCACAGATAACTGGCTCACCTTTATTTGATGCATCGATAACAGCCGGAGAAACCGGAATAACACCAATAAGGTTAAGCTCGTAGCCAAGAACATCGCGGATATCCGAGATTGTCAGCTGAGTGCCATCTTGAGCTCGTTCCTCGTTGTATCGAGTAATCAGCAAGTGCTGCTTAATTGGATCATCCCCTTCTTTTGCTCTCTTAGAACTTGAGTCTAAAATGCCAAGAATTCGATCGCTATCACGAACAGAACTAATCTCTGGATTGGTCGTTACGATTGCTTCATCAGCAAAATACAGTGCCAGCATTGCACCACGCTCAATTCCCGCAGGACTATCACAAATGATATAGTTGAACTTGGTTTTAAGCTCGTTAATAACGCGCTCAACGCCTTCTTCTGTTAGCACATCCTTATCACGGGTTTGAGACGCCGGAAGAATGTACAAGTTTTCATTTCTCTTATCTTTAATCAAAGCTTGATTTAACGTCGCTTCGCCAAGAACAACGTTCGTCAGATCGTAAACAACTCGACGCTCAACCCCCATAACCACATCTAGATTACGTAAGCCAATGTCAAAGTCGATAACAACGGTCTTCTCCCCTTTCGCTGCAAGCCCAAAAGCAAGACTCGCAGAAGTAGTAGTTTTACCAACACCACCTTTACCAGAGGTCACCACAACAACTTTACTCATTAAGTATTATTTTTAAATTTTATTTTTTTATTTTGTTAAATTGGCGCAGTATGAACTACGCCAATCTGAATTCTAGTTATATCTAAACTCAGCCCTACGATTGGCTTTGTGTGCAGCTTCTGTATCACCAGAATCTACTAGTTTCTCTTTTCCAAATGAGATAATCTCAATTCGGTCAGGGTTTATCTCGTACTTTCCTGTTAAGAGATCCTTAACAGCAATTGCGCGATTTTCGCCAAGCTTGAGGTTGTAAGCGCGATCGCCGCGTTTATCAGTGTGCCCTTCTAGAATCACCTTTAGATTAGGAAGTTCCTTGAGTAGCTGAGCGTGCTTGGAGATTAGTTCGCTTGAAGTCGCATCAACTTTGTAAGAATCAAAACCGAACCCTACAATAGAGTGCTCCAAAATAGACAAATCAACTCCCTTACTCTCCAACTCATCAATATCAAGCTGGGTGTATCCACCTTCTGATAGAATTTTAGTTCGAGATTCAGTTACTTGATTTTCACTTGGCATAACCGACGATTGCTCTGCCTCAAATACCTCATCTAGAGATTCAAAAACAACTTGCTCACCAGCTTCTTCATAGTAGCTTCCGGATGTAGCACTATTGCTAGAACCAGTACTTGAACAACCAGTCATTACAACTGGCAGAAGTAGCACTAACCATTTCTTATTCATAGCCTTCCTCTTATTTGGCTGATACTTGAATTACATCTGCATCACTAGTCTTTAACTCAAACATTTTCGAGCCATAAGCTGTATACGACACTAATGCGTACCCATCCTTTCTCTCGGTCACGTAGTAGTAAGACTGAGCTTTCGCTGATATTGACAGAGACTCAACCCTGTCTTTCGTGTTTATTTTTTCAGTTACTTTTTTATTTAGCATATCCCAAATGTAAATATAACCCCCAATCGATGACGCAAGAACGCTGCCATTTTCGTTAGCTGTAGGGAGGTTGTTTGGTGATTTGCTCAACTGATAGATTTGCCCCTTCCTAGTTTTCCCGTAAAGATAAGGGATATCCTTAAACATTCTTACAAAAACTGTCCCATTAGCAACAGGTACGGGATACACGTCTGAGTGCTTTGGACTTGAAATTAGAGGCTTGACCTTCTTTGTCAGTAGATCAAATTCAACAATGTTTGAGTTCCGTTTTTCTCCACTAAGTGAGAAGACAAGAGTTCTATTGTCCTTGAATTTTGGAAAAGCATTGAGCCCCCTAACTTCAAAGACTTTTAGCCTTACTCCAGACTCTACATTCTGCACGAAGATAGATGTCCTATATGTCTCAAAGGAAACATAAGTAAGATATTTTCCATTTGGTGACCAAGAAGGGCTTAAGATTGGCATTGGGGAGTGTAGGAGTACTTTCCCGTCAGTACCTTTATAGTCTGTTACAGACAACACGTATTTACCTGTAGTCTTATTCTTTGTAACCAGAGCTAGCTTTGTCTCAAACGGAGATGCTTTTGAATTCAATGCAGCAATATAAATCTTAGAAGCAAGATCTTGATAGGAGTCTATGTACCCAATTCGCAACTTACTACGATTAGGTACATCAATTTCCACAGCAGAACCCCCATCCGACGAGACACAGATTACGTCTTGTCCGATTTTATGTGAGTGTTTTTCACAGGAACCAATAGTCGTAGTAAAGATTTTAGTACTCTCCAGCGAACGTGCAGCCGTATTTACAGCCTCACCTTTGAGCTCAAAAACTACTGGGATACGATTAGAGCCGCCCGAAGACGACTCTATAGAAATGCCAGAAGCTGTAGCATTAATGCCACACGTAGTTGCTACGACTAATGTTAGTATTTTTTTAAACATATACCTGCCTACTAGTAATTGTTTCCCAAAGTTACTGATACGGAGTCGACGTTTTCGAACCCTTGTCGTTCGAACATTCCCTTCTCTAATTTAGTGAGTTCCTTTTCTACAATGCGTTTTGCAATGTAATCTTCGCCACAATCGTCGATTTTAACTGGTTTACTCTTAGTGAAAGTTACTACGCAAGTGAACATCTTACCTTTAACCAAATGCTTTGATCTGATTAAAGATGTTTTTAAACGCAAATCCCTTTGAAGCAACAACCTTCGGTTCTCGTCTTCTTGGTCATCTAGCACAAATTCGAAATCATCAACAGCAACGGTTAGTTCAACTTCACCATCTAAAGGTTTAGCGTCTTCAGGGGCACGATTTGGGACATCGAGTTGAATTGCCTTTCTAACTCCACAATCCTCACAAGAATAACCTTCACTAGCGTTGTAAGCCCAAACAAAACCACAACCAAGTAACATCACCCATATGATTGTGTACTTATTTCGTATGCACTTTAACAGCAGGGAGGAACGCTTGTTCCTGCTCCGCTTGAGCCTTCTGTTCAATGATCGAGTTCGTATCATTGTTCCCACCATTTACTGCAAAAAACCAACCAAGGAAACCAAGAACCAGCAAAAGAATAACAACCGGATTAAGGAATACATTTTTCTTCCTTGACCCGTTCTTAACTAGCATTTCCTCTATCGAATCATCTTCATCCTCATCAGCAGATGACTTATTAAAGGTAGCCAAGCCATCTGTAAGCTTCTCAAACAAACCTTTCTTAGGGGGAATCGTCACATCAACCTCTTTTGCATCATGTCCAGCTTCGCTCTGAGGTTGTACTTCGTAATCAGCGGATGGTTCACCGATGTCAATAGAAGGTATGTCATCCTGACTTGCAGGCGTAACGACATTTGATTCCGATACAGACTCACCCTCAACCTCAACCTCAACAACTTCCTCCTGAGGAAGGTCAATCATCTTGTTGTGAAATAAGGATGCAAGATACATCTTTTCATTCTCACCCAGCGTAAGAGAACTAAAACGGTCTATGTATTTAGGTGTTGCGCCAACAATAAAACCTTCAACTGTTTTGAGCTCTCTAGTGTTACGACGTTTCTTCGTTTCGCTAAAAGAGGCAAGATCCATCAAAGATTCGAACTTTCTATCATTGAGAGCAGACTCCAGCTCTTCTACGGAAATTACGCTTTTAACTTCATCCAAACCAAGAAGAGACGAGATATACTCAATCGAATTGACCAAATAGGCGTACCCCATTAAGTCTTCTAGTTCTTGTGTGTTGTAGTCAGTAAGTGGAGGGAAAATACCACTTTTGTCTAACGTGCCGTACACAGTTCTTTGAAGTTGTTTTTCTGTTGCATTACTCGCAAAAACAACAAGCTCACTGATAATTTGAGAATGTCTTTGTTGGATAAAGTTCTCAAACTCAACTGAATAGCCTGTATTTTCAAGTTTTTTTAGCAATCCGCCATTTAAGACAGGAACCAAACATGGAGCCAACCCTAAAGTTTCGATACTAGGTTGTTCATCTAAATCTTTCGAAGAACCATTCAGAACCAAAAACCACGCTTCAGCAAGATACTGTCCAAGATTGTTTCCGATGATGCACTCAAGAGCATCTATTTTCTCTTTAGAGAAAGTGTGAATGATATAAGGAAGCAGATCCTTGTGCCCTTTTTGATTTAGAATGACTTCAGCCCACTCCTCGGCAGTCATGGAATTGGCAATCTCAAAAACGTGTTTATCTGGATCTCCAGACTTAAGAGTGTTGGCTAAAATATCCAATCTGTTACTAACCATATTCTATCCTTTAAAAAATTCTAGCTTACTATTGTCTTTGTCAGTCTTAACAAGCGTCGTCTTATATAGGTAGTCTTTGTTCACGCCTTCTTCAATACCAGCATTAGTCTCATAGATGCCATTTACGGAAATGAGCTCTGGACAAAAGTGCGTAGCAACCACATGGGCGTTCGAGTCAATTGACTCTACATCACTAGTTCCTGCAAGAACTCGACCCTCCAAGCGCCCCCACACTATAACAGATCCTTTAGCCCTAACGACTGCACCGTTCGCCACGTTACCGATAACGAGTAAGTCTCCTTCGGCCATCAATGTCTGACCGCCACGAACAGTCCCCTTGTGAACCTTGATGCTTTCTAATTCCGAACCGTTAATCTCTTGAATTGTCAGCACTGAATCTTCTGCTTTTGTCTCAGCTGCATTCTGAACAACTGTATTTTTTCCCTCTTCATTTGAATTCATTGAAGAGGCGACGGTAGGGGTTTCTTTTTGAGGTTTAAACTTTTCTAAGTCAACCTCTGGCTCGGTACTACTAACGTTGCCGCTCAATAGGTCTGGCGTTTTTTCTGTAAATTCCTTCAAAGGTTGTAGGCCAACACGTTTTGCAAAAGAAGGCTTAAACCCAATGGCACCTACAGCTTTATGACCTCTTGAAGTTATAACCTCAATGTATGAAAGCACTACCTCTTCTGCGTGGCTGTCGTTTTCGAACTGCACATCTTTAAAATTCAGCGCGACGTTAAGATTGCATACAACTTTCGGAAATTGCTGCATTTGTTTATCTAGGTAAGCCGCAAGTTGTTCTGGTGCGATCTTGAACACTTTGATTTCTTGGCAGTAGAACTTACCTGCCTTCATCTCATGAAACTCGTAGTTCACAATATCCTTCATAATTTCAAACTCATATTTGAAATAAAAGTAGTACATTCACCGTGAGCTTTGAAGTGGATACAAAAAAACCCGCCATAGAGGCGGGTTTCTTAAACTTTTGGTGTTTTATAAACTAGTCTACAGAAATCAAATCTTCATCAACCATGTCTGCAAGGATGTCTTGTCGAACTGTCTCTGAGAGGTTGTTTTGAATCCACTCTGGGTTTTCTAGTTTCATATTGCGATAGTAACGATGTTTCGTATCAATAACACTTTGGAAATCTTCACCCATCTTCTCAAGAGCGTAGATCATAGCCTTAGGCATATTGATTGGAATGTAAGCGATACTACCTTCATCATCGTAATACGAGGAACTTACCACTTTATATGTAGGGTCTATCTCATAACCATCCAAAAGACCCTCACGAATAATCATACAAAGGGATTCTTCACGTAGATATGAAGAAATGTTATCTACACCCTTTTGCTTATATACCTTAGCTTTACTTACAAGCCATTTTTTCGCTTCTTTTTTATTATCTTCGAACGCTGAGACTAAGTAGTTAAAGATATCTATAGAGATAGTAAATTTGGTTGTTCCATCCGTACCATCCGGCTTTTTGAATCTAAACGGAATTGGAACGCTAGTCTTTCTATCGTTAGAATTTGTTTCCGTTGCCTTTGCCATATATTGAGACCTTTAATCGATATTATTATTAAGTTAGTGAGTATTTTAATCTCTAATAGCTTTGATGCAACAAAAAGATCTGACTTTCTACCCCAAGTGGCACTTTTTCTAAGGAATAATGTGACATCCATTCAAGAAATTTGTCTTGTCGATTTATAAATTTCATGCTCTCTGAGAAGTGTCAATTTAAAGCAATATTATTGATAAATTTTTTACACCTTTAAAACAGTAGTTTATTAACACTTTGGAGGTAAGATTTGGGATTGTACCACAACAACTGTATATATATACACTATGCAAACTTGATGTGGCACAATAAATCTAAAACCTCATTCTTGTTTTAGGTTTGTGAACAGACTTAATGTGACTTGGAATATCGTAGACAAATCTAGAAAGCCCCATAGTCGTCTGTTGAAGTCTTGTTTTACTATGAGTTATATACACTTTGACCATCCCCCTAGTTAAACCAACATACATTAAACGGCGCTCTTCTTCTAAGTCGTCATTCTGAATGTTTATGATAGATGGAAAGATGCCCTCATCAGCCCCAACTATAAATACAATTGGAAACTCTAAACCTTTGCTTGCGTGCAACGTCATAAGAGAAATGGACTTTTCCAAATCCCTCTCAGCACTTGATTGAACCTGTAAGTCTGCACTAGTTATAAATGCTTCTAAATCATTTAGTTGCAACTCCCCATCTTCAAGAGAATCATTTACAAAAGTTCTTGCCAAATCAATAACGCTTACAATGTTTTCGTATCGTTCGAGGTATACTTCATGATCTTTTTCTAGAGACCTGTAGTAGTCCTTGATGCCCGATTTATCCACAAGCATTTGTACCGTAGCCAAGAGCCCGTAATCTGCAAACTCCATTCTCGCATCTCTTATGAATTCTATTACTCGGGTCAAGCGATCTTTGTTGTCCGTCCTTTTTCCCTTTGAAGCAAATTCATATACAGCTCTCTCCAGTGAAAGGTTATTTTGAGACGCATATTTCGTTAGTTTTACGTGTGTCTTATCACCATACCCAACTCTTGCCTTTGACAAGACGTGCTTGATTGCTAGCTGTGAATCTTCGTGAGAAATCCACTTGAGATATGACAAGATGTGTTTTGTCTCCACCCTTCCCCAAAAGCTTACACCTCCGTACAGAATGTACTTTGTGTTCGCTTGTGTGAATGCTTTCTCAAGAAGAGATGATATTGAGTTGTTACGGTACAAGATCGCGATATCACTTGGAGCAATCCCTACATCAATCATCTCATGAACCCTTTCAGAGACAAACTTGGCCTCTTCAAAGGCATTCCAGAATTGAAACACATCTATGTCCTCACCCTTACTGCTCTGAGTCCATAGATCCTTGCCCTTTCTATGAATGTTCTTTCTAATAACGGCGTTAGCTGCGTCAAGTATGTTTGATGTCGAGCGGTAGTTTTGATCAAGGATTACTGTTTCAGCACGATATCTATCATCAAATGTGAGAATATTCGCGATTTGAGCCCCTCTCCACGAGTAGATAAGTTGGTCGTCATCCCCAACTACACTAAGCATCGTTTCTCGACCACATATGAGCCTCAGAAGCGTTTCTTGGGCAACATTGGTATCTTGATACTCATCAACAAGAATCGCCTTGAAACGTTCGCTCACAGACTCTCTGAAGTCCGAATGCTCTTTGAGCATTTTTATTACACGGATAATCAAATCGTTGAAATCTAAGATAGAGTGGTCTTCTTTAAAGTCTTCATAAGCCAAATACAAGCTCATAGCGAAGTCTGCCACTGAAGCCCCTAACTTAGAGGAATCAACAAAAGCTTGATATGCTTGATCCATTCCAAGGAGTGAGTTTTTGAGATCATCAATCACGCCTAGTATTGGAACCACCAGCTTTCGTTGACCAGAATACCGCTCTTTAATTTCATCTATTTCAGTGTCCAAGTCGTCCTTAGACATACCTTTACTCTTTGCGAAGAGCTTTGCATCAGCTACTTCATCCTCCTCCCATCCCAGAAGGATCTGGTTCATCAAAGAGCGTTGGTCTTTAGTATCGTAGATCTCAATTTTTTTGTTTAACCCAGCTAAGCCATGGTTTTTAAACAAAATTCTCGCGCAAAAAGAGTGAAATGTACCTTTGAAGAGTTGTGACGCTGGAGCATCACCGATTATTTTTGCAGTCCTAGAGGCCATTTCTTTTGCAGCTTTATTTGTAAAAGTTAAAGCTAAGATTTCCTGAGGCTGTAGTTTATCTTTGATAACGTGCCTTGCAATCCTGTGTACAAGCACCATTGTTTTGCCAGAACCTGCACCTGCAAGAACGAGCAACCTTTTGCTATCAGAAGCTACAGCTTTGCTCTGCTTGGGGTTTAAATTAGCTATAATTTCAGAAAGTTCAGTCATCATGAATAGTCATTTGGTTAATTGTACTACATATGCCTTCATATTTTTTGGCTATATTCTGTACGACTTCCTACCGACGCCTATAGCCCGTCTATCGTACTTTCTTAAATGGTGAAAAAGCCTTTCTACTGACACTCTTAACCCTTCTAGATGGCCTGATTTGTATGAATTTACCTGAATACCTTTATCGTTTATTGATGCAAAGAACGACTCAAGCGTAGGATTTCTATTGCCGCACTCATATTGTATGTGAGTTGGCAAAGGTAATTTATGCTCAACTTTTTTACATTCGCTTGATTGAATTATTTCTTTAACAATTTCTTCACCAATCTTGAAGTTAGACGAACTTTTCAATTGGTTATAAGTCTCTTCTACATCCGACAATTTTGTTTTATATATCTGGATCGCATGCATATCTTCATACTCAACAGCATTACTACTTAAAATATTAGTTTCAGCACTAATTAATTGTCTTTTCAATAACTCAAAGCTACTTAACTGCTTTTTGTATGATTCTCCAATTGAAGCTTGGTTGTAATAGATTTTTTGATTATTTTCGAAAGCGTTCGCACCAGATGATAAGATTATTCCTGTTATGCAAACGCATTTTGCAAATTTTCTCATTTTAATATTTGTATTTGCTCTAAAGATTCTAAAATTTTATGCAAAAACTCAAATTTGAATAATTAGACGTCAAAACTATGCGGTTTGTAGCACAAACACACGATATAATATCTTTTATAAAATCAATTCCTCATTTTTGGAGTTAACAAACTTTATGCGGGATAAGAAAATTTCTGAAGTTAAAAAGATCACCTTAATTGGCGGTGTCGCAAATTTGCTACTTGCAATTTTCAAAATTGCAGCAGGCAAAATGACTGGAAGTAATGCTCTCATTGCAGATGGCATACATTCTCTTACTGACCTAATAAGTGACGTTGTAATTTTTTTCGGAGCCTCTTACTGGAGCCAACCCGCTGATGAAGATCACCCATACGGACACGGGCGTTTTGAAACCCTAGTTAACGCTTTCCTTTCATTCTCACTTCTCTGTGTATCTGTAGGACTAATCCTCAATCTCTTCAAAGACGGGCTTAAAGTTGTGCCTCCCGACGTATCTATTTTGGCGCTGTGTGTTGTCGTTGTAGGCATTATTACCAAAGAGATTCTATACAGATGGACAATGAAGAATGGACTAAAACTAGATTCAAAAGCGTTGATTGCTAACGCTCACCACCACCGTTCTGACAGCCTGAGCTCATTACCTGTCGCATTTGTCATTATTGCGCAGTTCGTTGACCCAACTATAGGATACATTGACACCACCGCTACAGTGTTAGTCTCTCTTATGATCGCCTCTTCTGCATACGAGATTGCACTACCCATTTTCCAAGAAATCACAGAAAAGAAAACAGACGGCGACATCGTAAGAAAAATCCAAATGCTCGCTCTAGAGTCTGACAGGATAAAAGAAGTGCATAATGTACGTTCAAGGAGGCTTGGCGGTGATATAATAATGGACTTGCATGTTTTGGTAGATCAATCGCTAACTGTTTATGAAGGCCATGAGATCGCTTTGCAATTTGAAAATGAAATCGCAAAACGCATAATTGATGTAGTTGACGTAGTAGTACACATTGAGCCCTTTATCTGTAAGGAGCGAGTGATCTATCAATGCTACAAAAATTGTAGTTAACATCCACCAGCATCAATTCTATAAATGACACTACATTTTCACCGGAGGAGCATTAAATGGGTACATTCTCATGTCGCATCATTGGATCAGATGAAGTAATTGATTTCCTTGATACTATCGAAAGAAGATTAAACAACAGCGTTAAAGAAGTGAAGATGCCTAATGGGGAAATGCGCACTTTTAAATTAACCGAAGAAGACGAAGTATCATTTTCTTGCCCAAACGAACTGCCTCATTCTTCACAGTATTCGCTAGTCTGCGAAGCAATGAAGCAACATCATGACAAGGTATTTGACGAAAATTGCATTTATGAGCCAGAGATTCTTTTCGGAGTTGCCACTCTATTCATGGCGCTAGGCGTTCCGATTTCAACGCCGTTTAGAAACGAATGCATTGATAATGTACTTTCGTATAATACCAGACAATGGAAACAACCAGAGAGAAGAAAGGCATTCTTAGATAGTTTTCTAGACGCATTACTTTCGTACGACAATGAAACACCTCTCTTTGAACATCCTGAGCTTAGATGGGAAACTCCTGAGAAACTTATCGGACTCCAGTGGACATCAATACCGCACACAGAGTGAAGTTAAGCTAACAATCTGCGTCCTTAACAAATGCTTTGTCTCCATCAACCACAAGCTCAAAACATCTTTTGAGCTTTTTATGAAAGAATAGACCTTCTACTCGAAAGTACGGTTGCTTGCCTTCTAACTCAGGGATATCCGCATCATCATAATCGTCATGAGTAAGAACCTCTGAATTCTTGTCATGCTCAAACAATCCCACAAAAATCTTACCATCAAGTACAATAATGTCTTTTACGTGCCCAAATTCCACATCCTTATACACCTCACCGTCTACACAAGGGATAGCAGTCACATGAGTTGTAAAGTCTGTCTCGTTGTGAAATTCAATGACATTTTTATGACAGCTTGTTTTCCCATTGATCTCATAAGAGGTATACACAGGCTCACTAAACGTTGGTTTAGCTGTAGTGCCACACCCTAGGAGTGCCAAGGAAATTGTAGAGGCTATAGCGACCTGCTTTTTAAACTTAATCATTCGATAATCCAAACTTCTATTTGTTGCCATAATGCCACATAATGCAAGTGTTTTAAACCCACAAGCATTAACATTGGGCTCAAACATGGCATTATAGTCTACCCCCCTCTCTTAATTCAATTGACCTTTATCCAAAGAAGTTAACTCATGATAATCACCACTATTGTTACACTTACAAAACTCTGTAAGACCGACTTGCAAAGACAGGTAAATAGATACATTAAAGACTACAAATGTGAAGCAGTTGGAGAGTCTTACATTGACCAGTATGGATTCCATAATCAGAACATTTTGTTCAATGAGCAAGTAACAGTCTTTTTAGACTTTGACGGTGTCTTACTCCCTGAGACTGAGCAAGCAAGTTCTTACGCGCTTGAGTTGTTTGAAAAAGGTGAAATCACAAAGGTTAAATTTGACAAAGCTTCGTGTGAAAATCTTATATCGGTTCTTGATGAAACTGGAGCGATCCTCAAAGTTCACACTCGCTGGCGTCGAAGAGGTATATCCTCAGAGCAATTTGAGGAGATATTATTGAACAACGGATTCAGAAAGGAACACTTCCACAAAGAGATTAAATGTAGATACCGTGCTATGTTCTCAAGTGTATGGGAGGATATTTACTCTAGTATGGAATCTGTTTTCTCCTATGCGATAGTTGATGACAGAGAGTCATCAATTGATTGGCAACGCGTAAAGCAAGTTAGAACTACTCCTTCAGTTGGCTTTACAAATGCTGATGCTGAAAATCTAACCAATATATTAGCCTCAGAAACTTCTAAAAAGCTGGAAGATTTTGATTGATGCTGGTGGATGTTCCAGATCAGTAAAAAATGAGAATGAAGCACTATGTCTAATAAATCTATCGTCGAATTACATCAAGCTTGGCAAGATGCTCATAAAAGCATTAGAAGTAAGCACGAAATACAGGTCATGAATCTCAGAAGGAAGCGCGGCTTAAACGTACGTGCTCAAATTAGGATTAGTAAGAATGGTGTACAACTAGACAGATTGTTAGGAAGGCACCCACGCCCAAAATTCATCGAGCCACGTGGCAAGGCATGGATTAAAGCTGCTGTAAATTCTCATTTATAACTCCTTTGTCAACAACTTTACTCAATGTAATTTTTTTTGGGATGTGACGACCTTAAACCGTTGACAGATAATGGAAGGTTTGCCATTATGGCGCTGTGTCCAATTCGCGGGACACTTAAATAAATGCACAAGTTGGCTGTGTGTGCAGGCTTTATCGAGCGGTAAGGTTAGAGCGAACCAACGGGGGTCTTTCAGGATGTCTATCCAGTTTCTTCCACCCAAAGTAGACAGTTGAGTGCAACACGTACATATGAGAGTCGTACACAGTTGCAAGTTAGGCGGTTTTGATTCCTCTCTCTCAAGGAAAATCGATATCGTCATGGGTTTTGTCGTTTCCCCAACAGGCTAAAAGAAACAGTATTTTTGTACGTACAACCAAAAACGACACCAATTCATGAAAAAGCCGCCTTTTATGGCGGCTTTTTTGTATCTATTTGGAAATTACAACGCTTGTATAGCGATTAAAAAACAGCTTCTCACGATTTTTAGACACTTCCCCTACCTCACCGATACCAACAGCTTCAATTTGACTTGCTAATATTCCTTTTGCAACGGCCATATCACGAATGTACATAGCTCGCTTCTCTGACAGCGTTTGGTTATAAGCTTTGTTCCCACGCGGATCAGCTCTTCCCGTTACCTTGATCTTTACCTCGGGCATCTCAGATACAGCGTCAAAGACCATTGATAGAACCTTATATTGCTCATCTGTTAGCTCCCACTCCGCCGTTTCATAGTAATAACTTTGCTCTAACTCCCCAAGTGACAACTGCTTAGCAAGACCTTCTCTCAGAGTCTCTAATTCTGCCTTATATCTCTCATTTACCTCCTCAGTCCTTTTAACAACACCTTCGATTTCGTTAATTTCAGACTTATGAGCAATATCAGCTTTCTCCATATCAAATGTTGCTTTCATATAGAGAGATTCTAGTTCTGATAGTCTTTGGTCATCATTTTTGATAATTGGTTGATACTTAGAAAACTTAGCAAGTAGTAAAGCAGATGTAAGGCCGTTACCGTATACCTCTGTCGTGTTTGAAATTTTTTTTGAAAAATTTTCTTCATTAAGATTGGTGTCTGCAAAAGCAGCAAAAGATAGCAAAAAGCTAGGCAGCAAAAGAGCGTATTTCATATGTGTTTATCTTAAGTATTGAAGTGCACACTCAGAGATTCAAGGTTATGTCAATAAAATTCTTAAAAATAAATTTGACTTAGTGTTTTTTTAATTTCTATCTTCAGTTCATCTAAGCTTTGGAGAGAATTACAAACAAATGAAAAACACAGAATCTTTCGCGCAACTGCTTGAAGAGTCAGCAGCAGCGTTCACTTTTAAAACAAACGAAATTGTAAAAGCTACAGTACTTGGTTCAGACCGCCACTACGTTACTGTTGACGCTGGACTACCTATGGAAGCAAATATTCCATCAGGCGAGTTCTTCGAACTACCAAGAGTTAACGACGAAGTTAGCGTCATCGTTTTTGCATTCGACGATGGCACAGGTCAACCAGCAATTTCGCACCATCGTGCCCTTCAAATTGAAAGCAGCGAGCTTGTTGAAGACGCTATCGTAAACAAATCAGTTATTCAGGCAAAAGTTGTAAAATCAACTCGCGCTGGACTACTTGTTCGCGTTGGTGCTTTAGACGGCTTTATTCCAAACACCCTAATCGACACCGTTCGTATCGATAAAGAAACACTTATTGGTCAAATGATCTCTGTTGTGCCGCTAAGCATCGATGAAAAAAATCGAAACGTAGTTGTTTCACGTAAAGAAGCTCTAATCACTGAACGCGGTGGCAGAATCGAAGCGATGGAAGGCGAGCTTGCAGTCGGTGATGTTCGCGAAGGCGTCATCAAAAACATCGTTCGTTACGGTGCATTCGTTGACCTAGGCGGAAAGGACTGCATGATCCACGTTTCTGATATGGGTTGGGACGTAACAAAAGCAAACCCAGCACAAGATCTAGAAATTGGTCAGCGTGTTAAAGGTCTTATCAATAAAGTAAACGCGAAAGGACAATTCCACATGTCTCTGCGTCATGCTGATATGAAGCCTTGGGAAGACGCAAAAGCAGCCCTAACAATCGGCCAGAAAGTTAGTGCTGAAGTGGTTAAGATCGAAGATGACTACAGTATCATCACAGTAGTAAATGGCGTACCAGCTGTTGTTGCTAAGAACCAAGTTAGCTGGACTCACATTAAAGGCTACGACCTGTTCCAAACTTATGCTTCGGGCACCAAGTTTGAAGCAATCGTTACTGGTTTCAACGAAACTCACGGCGAAGAGTGTGTCATGCTATCTATTAAGCAAACTAAGGTAAACCCTTGGGAAGAAGCTAAAGACACTATTGCTGAAGGTAAGCTGGTTACATCAGAAGTGAAATCTGTAAACGAAGGCCACATCATTGTCTCAATTACAGATGAGATTTCAGCACTTGTACCTTTCCGTGAACTATCTTGGGGCGACTGCCAACAAGCAATTCGCGATATCCACGCAGGCGACGAGATCGACGTTGTAATCTTACAAGTTGAGCCAGACGAGCACCGCGTTGTTGCTTCAATCCGTGCAACACAAGAAAACCCATTTGCGGGTCTTCGTAAAGGAAGCACTGTAAAAGGTGAAGTGACTGGTTTCAATAAAAAAGGCAACATGGTCTTTATTGATATCAAACAAGGCGACAAAGTAATCAAAGGCTTTGTTAGTTCACGTCACGCACTGCCGACTAAATCTGTAAGTATGCGTGCAGACGAGTACTACAGCATTGGTGATAATGTTAAAGGTACAGTACTTGGCATGGACGGTGACCGCGTTCAAGTAAATCTACGCAAACAAGAAACTCAGGCTTTAAAAGCAGCTCTTGGTTGTGGTGATTCTCAAAACAACGCAATGCTTGAAGCAATGAAAGCTGCAAAAAAAGCATAAGATTTGTCTTGTAAGAGTGGTCTAAAAGTCCACTAGTTATCATAAGTAAAGGTCGACAATGTCGACCTTTTTTAGTTTTAACCTTCCTTTATTAATAAAGAAATAATATCTGAAAAAGCTTCTCTCTTTGTTTTTTCATCGGCACCAAAATTCAGGGAGTGTATTTTGCCTGTGCTACCACCCCTTCTCTTCTTTATGTTATCTAAATAATGATTCAAAGATAACCAAATAGAAAGGTATGTCCCCTTTATTGTGGTATCAATACTATTGTTTACTGCTTTATAGCATTCCATTAGTTCAAGCATCGCAGCATCATATTCTTTCTTTATAGATTTACCGACAGTGAAACGCCTATAAATCATGTGATGGAATTGTTTTACATCTTCAGTACTTGCCGACATCTCACACAGCTTTTGCAAAGTACCTTCGTAATCCAAATGTGTTGCTCTCAGCTTTTCCATTAACTCAATAACGACCTCATCAGCATCAAGAGTATAGTGATGACTAATATTTACTGATGATTCAGTTGGTCTCTGCGAAAGTAGTACTGGTAATTGAACCTTGAGCTTGGAATTCAGACACAGAGGTGTAATTCGAGTTTTCTGATTCCCCTCATTACTTGTGCTTATCATAAGGTACTGATTAAACTGAGTTTCACCAACGGTAGTCATCGATCTCATTGAACACAAAGCAAAGATGTACTTACCTTCTCGCGTGTGTCCAGCAGCCTCGATTGTTAAATCCATTCTTTCTGCAACCCTAGCTATAATCTTTAGTAGAGTTTTGGGCTCTACGGGCACATGAGATTTCCCTGTAACCGAAAGCTTCGTAACCGTCTCACCTTTAACCATTAACGCATAACAATCATCCGTCTTTACCAATTCATTTGTAATTGGGTGACGATACAATGCAGGGCATTGGACTATCTTCCAATCTAAATCTACTTGCTTCGCTACCTCATCGATATCTTTTGGATCGCAAGTAATAGTGTTTTCTTTATATATAAAATCCACAACCCTTCCCTTTTATATCCAGATTTAACTTAGCAAATTCATGATAGTTTATAAGCAATTGAACGCAAGAGATATTTGCAGGAAATGAATTTTACACACTCAAATACCTCATCAACATAAAGAGTGTTTGATATCTAAATCATAAAAAAGACAATTGTAACAATGCATGACGATGTTTTAGACCTCGGTGACGTATTTGAAGATTTCGTTATCGAACAAGAAGAGATTGAGCAAAAGCAAAAATCAAATGAATTGATTATTTGCGATAATGCTACGAGCCTAGAAATAATACCTGCTGGCGTACCAGAGCAACGCAAAAAGGCATTTTCGCATCTCACTAATTCAGATGGAAACTCAGAAAAACCATACGTGTCACCTGCACTTCGATACATCACATCTCTGAGGTCAGAAACTAGCCAAAAAACGATGCATTATGCACTAAAAAGAATTGCACACGTATTAAACTACGACGACTACCGAAAATGCCCTTGGGAAGATCTAAATATTGATGCTGTAAGGTATATCCTAAATCAGTTACGTAAGGATAATCTGGCACCTTCAACGCTTAACACCTACCTTACCGCAATTAAGCAAGTTTGTAAGAATGCTTGGCTTGACCATCACATGGATCATGATACCTACCAGCGCATTGCGAATATGAATGGTGAACGAGGTGTTCGCGTTTCAAAAGGTAGATCCTTAAAGTCAGATGAAATTAAAGCGCTCCTATCTACTTGCAAGGATTTTAGTAAAAGCATCAACATCAGAGATGCTGCTATCATTGCACTTACAAGAGCTTGTGGACTTCGAAGACAAGAGATAACTCTTCTAACTCTCGACCGTTTAAACATTAACACAGGGCTTATCATAATTAGGGGTAAAGGTAATAAAGAGCGGAAACAGTCAATTCCTAAAGAAATCTTACCAATCATCAAAAGGTGGGTAGACTTCAGGGAGGCGTACAAGTGGAAAAGAAAGATACCTGAAGAGTTATTCAACCCTTTCCACAAGTCTGGAGCTCTCTTACCAAGGAAGTTAAGTGATATGGCAATTCATAATATGTTGGAAGAGCGACGTATTGAAGCCAAAGTGGAAAAGTTTAGCCCGCACGACCTTCGTCGAACATTTGCAACTGAGTTGCTTAAAAAAGGTGTCGAGTTATCGGATGTTCAAAAATTGATGGGGCATAGCAATGTAGCTACAACCCAGATTTACGATAAACGAGATGATGAGCGTATCTTGGACATCATGAGGAACTCAAAGATACTTTAGTTGCATTAAAACTAATTTTGAGACTTTGAACGCTTGGGTACTAATTTCAAAATATTGTACGTTTTAAATAAAAGGAGCGCACATGAGTAATACTTTACGCGATACTACCAACTGCAAAAATGCCAAAAAGACAACAGAGCAGTTGCGTCACGATAAGACAAGTGACAAGTTCTCTAGTAAAAAGAAACATACTTGCCAAAAGCAACAAAGATTGAAAGAAAAAGCAGCTCTCAATCATAGTCTCTCACAGGAAACACCAGAGTTGTTGCCTCCTAAGAAAGGAACACTAAATTAATTAGTGATTAACAGAACACATTTTGAACAGTGTTCTTAATCTTTTAAAAATCTCGGTATTTTTAAGGTCAATTCATTGCGAATTGACCTGTTTTTTTTAAAAAAACACAAACAATTTTATATTTGTGGCATTATTGCTCTTGATTTTTAGGTCTACTTCTCAATAATCTAATGAAAGATGTAATAATCAATAAATTTTTTCGGAGGAATGAAAATGAAAAAGGCTATTTTAGCTACTCTAGTGAGTACTCTTGCCGTTTCAGGTGCTGCTAACGCTGCAACTACTGAAATCGCTTCAGCTGAACTATACGGTACAGTTGGTGTAAGCTACGACTCACACAATGCACAAAACACAGATCGAACGGACGAAATCAACGCTCTGCGTAATACTGAATTTGGTATTCGTGGTGAAGTTGCTACAACTGGCAAAGTATCAGTTGCATACGATCTTCGCACAGAATTTGATGAAGCGGACGAGAAGGCATACCTATCTCGCGCAAACATCACTCTTGGCACTGAGTTCGGTAACCTAACTGTAGGTAAAGCTGAAAGCTCATACGATAACGTTACACGCGATTTCGACAAGTTCGATGGTCACTTTACTAGCGACTTCGAAGTATTCGACGCAGTTGATGTAAACGAAACAGTTAGCTTTGCAGCTACACCTGTTACAGGTCTTGATGTTGCACTAGACATCGCTAAGCCAGAATCTAACGAAGCTAAATTCGGCGATTCTTACGCTCTTGCGGCTAAATACAGCATTAAATCAGCTACATTCTCTGCTGGTTACGAAAAAGCTGACCTAAACGAAGCAGACGAATCAGAAGCATGGAAAATCGGCGCTGGTTACGACTTCGCAGCTATGGGCGTTGATGGTCTGAGTGCAGGTCTAACTTTCGAGAACGCTGAGTTCAACAAAGACAAAGTAGAGTCTATCGGCTTCACAGCTGCTTACGACGTTACTGCTGACATCACTGTTATCGCAGGCTACGCAAATGCAGAGTTCACTGCTGAAGGCGCTAAAGCTGAAGATCAGAACCTAGCACGTTTCGCAGTAGATTACTCAATCACTGACAACGTAACAGCTACAGCTGGCTTCGCTCACATCGAAAAAGATGCTAAAGGCGAAAACAACGAGTACATGCACACTGTTGGTGTTAAGTACGAGTTCTAAGTCATCTGATTTGATCAGAACAAAAGGTCAGCTAATGCTGACCTTTTTTTTATTCACAAAAGACCTTATGAGATTATGAGAGAAAGTCATTCAATCAAAGTTTTGCAGGTCGAGGATTACTTTAACGGAAATCTTAAACGAGCTCTGAGGTTCCGAACTGAGCATATACGAGTCGCCCAGTACTTTTCTAGATCCCCTAACCTATCACAAGCTTCCGCATCGAAGCATGTATTAGAAATCAACCGTGATACTAACCCAAAAGATGAAATCTTAAGATCGATAAACTCATTTGTAAGAAAAGTAGTGGCACCGATTGTTTTAGACGAAGGTAGAGTTGCAGGACAAAGTGAACGCTTGAATGGTGTTTTTATCTCTTGCCCATATGATTACAATTCTATCCAACATAATATTTGGGTTGCTGCGTTTCATGATGGTTATTGGGACATCAAGCGATAGAAAAGAAAAAGGGCTGATACTAATCAGCCCAAAGTAAAGCACGAGTGTTCTAGTTATTGTTATACTCGCTATAAAATTCTTGTTGTTATTGTCTCTTCGAGATTAGGAATTTTGCATGTACATTACAACCATAATGCTACATTAATTGAAACTTTTTTCTGCCTAAAAAATATTTTAAGTTTATAAAAACAATTTTAAATAAAAATTTAAATTTATGATAAAAGGCATACAAATTACCAAATCAACAAACCCAGAACTTCTCAACAGCATCTGGCTTGTTGATGAAAACAAAGATGAAGCTAAATGCATCGCCGCTCAAGAGGGCTACGAACAAGGTCAGATAATCGATCTTGCTCAGCTAGGCGATTATCAATCGAAAGACATCGCAATTGAAACTAGCCCAGTGATAGAGGGCGGCCAACACCTTAACGTGAACGTTCTTAACCGCGAGACTCTTGAAGAAGCCATGGCACATCCAGAAAAATACCCTCAGTTAACAATTCGAGTATCTGGTTATGCAGTGCGCTTCAACTCATTGACTCCAGAACAGCAAAGAGACGTTATCTCTCGAACATTTACCGATTCATTATAATGTGATCAAATGAGCCGACGAGTCGGCTCTTATCGAATTAAATTGACCAACCAGTTAATAAACCCTCTTTTCTCATTTGCAGGGTCTCTACCCAATGCTCTTAATATGATCTCTTTTGATGACTGGTTAAAACCTACGTCATTACTACATATCTCTCGCACGCCAATTTTATTTCTGCCTATAAAAACATCTACTGACACATCTGAAGTTGTTTTAGTTTCGTTCTTGTGTTTGTTTAGAAACTGCTTGACTGTTTTATCAATTTGCATCTGTACGCACTCTACAGCCAGATTATAGTCTCTTGGTGCCGCAATTATGCTACTCGAACGAATGTGACTCCTCTGCCTCAATTCAGCCTTCATCTGGAAAGCATCCAAGTCCCCAAAGTCGCTTTCTTTTAGCTCAAAGTCTATAGCAAGCTTTAATGGCCTTCCAAAGATGCTTGTAATGTATTCTTCCACCGCTAGTTCTGGTAAAGAAATAAACTCACCTTTCTCCATCTTTGCGACATGAAATTTGTCTATGTACACATCATATGACAAATCCTCATTCAGATGTGGCGCTGAGGACTTAACCCACCTTTCCATATGCCTACCAAGCTTATAGAGATTTTCGGCGTAAAATGACCATGAAACGAACCCTTTATCTGCGTTCATTATTCTAAACGATCTAAAACCAGACTGACCTTCCGAACTCATAAGCAAAGTTATAATTGGCCTGTCAATCAGGTTGCTGTATGCATTGAGTCGCTCCATAATTTCAAGATCACCGCTTCTCTTACGAAAATCTCTTACAGTGTAGTTTGATATCCTCGCCCCAACATAGAGGTAAAACGATACAACTGACTCTAACTCATCTTGACTGGAAGCCACCATTTCAGGATGAGTAAATGTTGAATCTAGATACATCCTCGCGACGTTCTTGTCTGAATCCTCAAGATCCTCATTTTTATTTAGCCTACCAATAATCGAGTTTGGCAGCTCCTGAATTAAAACTTCAGGTAAACCTTTAAAGAGGGGCATTTTTCTTTTAGCTTAAATACTTTCAATAAGATCTTAAAGAACTGGGCTTTATATTTTTTAAAATCTTGCATATATTTTCGTTAAAAATAAAATGAAGACGAAACTGTTACTCGCCTCAATCTGCTCCTTAGTTACCCTTCAAGCTAATGCTTCTCAAAACTGCGCTGAGATTAAGTCCTTCTCGACTGAACAAAAAAACTTCTTAAACATAAGTTATCATCACGCCCTACCATACGACCTAGGAATGACACTTGCTGCAATTGCGTGGCAAGAAAGCCACCTCGGCAAATACCTAGTAGCTTTAAAAGAGGGCTCAGTTGGCATCCACCATATAAATATCGAGTCTGCCATCAAACGATCAGGTCTAAAGGACAATGATTTTAACCGCGCCTACATTGCAACAGAAATCATCAAAGATCCGGTTCTCAGCAGCGAGTACGCGATTAAGGAATTAAAATATTGGAAAGCACAAGGGCGTAATTGGCGTCAAATGGTTATGAGTTATAACAGTGGTTGGGATATAAACCACGGACAGGCAAAAAGATACTTATCTCTTATCAGGGAAAAAGTTGAAACTTTATCACAATGCGAACACGTCTGGCTTAAGCCATACCTTTAAAAGAATAGGGCTGCGATGTGCAGCCCTATTTAACTATTTTTTAATTTCTTCTATCTTGGTAGGCAGGCGAGGGTCGCCTTCTTTAACCTTAAAACCAACATCACGATATATCGCTTGTTCAATTACTTCAGCCTTAGACTTCATAATCACCTCACGAAGAGACTTTCGTTGTTCTTCACATGGGAAAAACTCTTCAATATTCAGATCTGCAATCTTTGACTTAATTGTCCTTGCAAACTCTGTGATCTCAAAGCTAACATCTCTCACACTTGATGCTTTTATGAACTTCGGAAGTATCTTTTCTCTACCATCAATTCTGTTTAACTCAAACTCTAGGTTTGATTTATTGATGTGAGTTTTGCTATCAGTAAGTGAAGTCAAAGCCCTAATCAATCTATTCCTCAAAAACGCCTGTGATAAGCTCTTGTCGCGGTCAGGGTCATTATTAACACAAGATTCAACTCGCCCTAGAATAGACCTATAGTGAGTTAGGTAATCAGAGTCAGGGATGAATGGAACGTAAACCCCACTATCTAACACATAAACACGAACAGCAACCCCACCTTTACCACTTACCCTATAATCAACTAGCACAAGCGATTCTGATAAGGAATGAGCCTTGTACTGTATATCTAAGGCTGTCTTTGAATCTAAAACAGCAGACCTTAAGACATCCGTTACGATTGAGTAGTACTTTGCTTCCTCATTCATCTTAAATAGAAAGTTCAATGATTGCTGAAGCTAAGATCTCTGGCTTAAACTTAGCCATGAACCTATCCGCCCCAACTCTTTTCACCATCGCTTCATTGAACACGCCACTCATAGATGTATGCAGAATGATTGGTAGGTTAGCAAACTCTGGTGTGCTCTTTAAGTTAGCCGTCAATGTATAGCCATCCATTTGAGGCATTTCAATATCGGATATTAGTAGAGAATAAACATCCGTAACTTTCTTGCCCTCATTTTGGAGGCTCAAAATGTGCTCATATGTCTCTTGACCATTTTTGAAGGATACAAACTCATAACCAAGTTCTTTTAGAGCTTTCTCTACTTGCTTCCTCGCAACAGCAGAGTCATCGCAGAATAAGATTTTCTTTCCATCATTGTTGTTCTTCGCCACATTTACCATGTCTTGAGGAAGGTGCTTCTCTTCTGATGGATTTATCTCGCTCATCACTCTTTCAACATCGAGAATACCAATAATTTCATCCTCGATACTTGTAATAGAAGTGATGTAGCTAGTCCCACCCACTTGTGATGGTGGCTCGCTGATATTCTCCCAGTTGATGTTAACAATACGGTCTACGTCGTTAACTAAGAAAGCTTGAGATTGCTCGTTGTATTCCGTAACAATTAACAACCCTTTATCGTATTCAACAGGCTTTAAACCAATTGCAGGGCGCAGATCTATAACTGGCAATGATTCACCACGTATGTTTGCTAAACCTTTAACAACGGCGACAGCACCCGGCATCTCGTTAAGAACTTGAAGCTCAAGCACCTCTCTTACTTTAAACACGTTAATCCCAAAACGCTGATCACCACCAAGGGAGAACAGCAGGACTTCAAAACGGTTTTTACCTACAAAATTTGTCTTTTCATCGATTTTGTTAATTATGCTCACGCGAACCTCATCTTATTATTATTTTCTTGTTTTGTTATTAAGCTATTTCCCCACTCATTCGCAAACTCTAAGACATCTGAGTTATGAGAAAGGTGCTCAATGCAAGACAGAACAGCGTCATTTAGAGTTTCTGGACTATAAGTTTCTGGCGCATCGAGAACTTTTCCTGCACCAGTGCTTTGAAGTGCGTTTTGCAACTGAACAAAAAGGCCGTTAGAGGACAAGTTGTTAGATGACTCCATATTTTTCTTTGACATGTTGTGAAGATTGTATGCAGCCGCTACCAATGACGCACCCACTAAAGTCCCACCAAGTGCCGACTTTAAAGCAGCTCTAGTTGCACTAGCAGCCTCGGCGGCATACTGACCAGTTGTCATTGTGTGCTCTGCGGCAGCCAAAACAGAATCCAAACCATGCATAGCTGCAAGTGAAAAAGCAGCAACACTGCCACCAGCTAATGCGACTTTTGCAGCATTCGTTACTGATTTCAAAAGTCCATTATTGAACTTGTTTTTTTGCTGTTCATTCATCTTTTTTTGAGTAGCCTCTAGTGCCGCTCTCATGTTCGCTAGAGTTTTGTCTCTTGCTGAGTTTTGTAGATTGTTTAGAAAGTCGCTCATTGTTGGATTTTATGTTTTAGGAACTTTACGTAATTGATGATGCAGTTGAACAAGTCGATCGCATCTCTGGATATCCCATTAAAATCATCCACCTCAAAGTCGTTAAATCCCGAAATCATCAAACCCATTTCGTTAACAACAGCTATCTCTGCTGAAAGTTCATCGTGACTCTCAACAAGGCTTGCAGCCTGACCCAAATAACGCACCGCTTCATTTCTTAAAGCAAGAGCGGATGAAAGCTCATCTGAAATATTCATTTTTATAATAAGAGTATAATTTGGGCGCGATTTTCCCAAATTCTTAGGCAGATATAGATAGTGCTCTAAAGGTTTTATGACAAATATTTCAACAGAAATAGACATATCCTACGAAAATGAGTGCTAAGTCATTGATCTTCTGTAATCCGAAGTTGGGGTATTTTCCCAATTATGTTGACTTTCAATGTAAATCATCAATCTGTATAGTTTCCTGCACTAATTAAGTATCAGCCATTAACTATTAGAAAACATCGATGACAGCTATAATTTTGAATTGTAAATCGTGCAGTGGTAACGGACTATCAGAGCTGCTAGTTAGTATTAGTGACAGCAACAATATGGAAGTAAATGTTGTTGAAGACTCGGGTATATTTGTAACTGATTCAATAGACGAATTAGAAGTAAATGAATCAAAAGAGTTGGATTTTGTGATTAAATTGTTAGAAAAGAATGTAGGCTTAGGTAACGCAGTTTCTAGCGGAGGAAGTGTAATAGATTGCTTCCTGACTACGGAAGCTGCTCACTATCTCCACTCTAACAAAGCACACCTTGAGAGCGTTTCCCATACAGTAAACTGAGGCTTAGCCTCAGTTTAAACAAGGCGACCTTACCCAAAGATGATTGATATCTCTCTTTGTGCTGAGGTCGTCGAATCTGATCCGTGTACTGCATTATGATCTAGCGACTCAGCGTACATTTTTCTTAATGTGCCATCTTCTGCATCAGCAGGGTTGGTAGCTCCCATCAACTTACGGTAACGAAGAACTACATCCTCACCTTCGATAATAAATGCTACGATCTCTCCAGATGTCATAAAGTCTTTAAGTACACCAAAAAAACCTTTTTCTCTATGCTCAGCATAAAACTCCGTCGCAATTTCGTCTGTCATTTTAAGGCGTTTTGTAGATACTACCCTAAGCCCTGACTCTTTGATTTTCTCAAAAATTTCAGAATCGAGCCCCTTTGACACCGCACATGGCTTTATCAAGCCTAATGTTTTTTCCATTACTTTCTCCATTATTATTTTTGTCTATATACAGGGTGTTTATCACACAAGCGTTCAGCCACTTCAGACGCATCCTCGATAGAAACCTCGCCTTTAAGCAACTTCGCGATTATTAACGCTAACTCTCGGCAATCGCTTTCTGTAAATCCTCTTCTTGTAATGGCAGGAGTACCAAGTCTCACACCACTCGTAACAAATGGTGATTCATCATCGTTTGGAACACTATTCTTATTAAGAGTAATCCCAACACTCGACAACAAATCCTCAAAACTCTTTCCTGTCATATATGGCTTACAGTTTAGCAAAATAAGATGGTTTGATGTTCCCCCTCCAACCATACAGAGCCCTTCTTCTCTAAATACCTCCGCTATCACCTGTGCATTTTTAACAACTTCTGCTTGGTATAATCTGAATTCTTCTGACATTGCTTCTTTGAAGCAAACTGCCTTTGCGGCTATAACATGCATTAATGGCCCACCCTGACAAGCTGGAAAGACTGCTCTATCAATAGCCTTTGAGATATCCTCGCGATTGGTTAGGATAATCCCTCCTCGTGGCCCACCTAGCGTTTTATGTGTTGTTGATGTAACAACGTCTGCTACCCCCACTGGAGAAGGGTATACGCCAGTTGCAACAAGACCTGCAACATGAGCCATGTCAACCATTAACATTGCACCGCAAGAGTCTGCGATTTCTCTAAATTTATCCCAACGAACTAGACCTGAAAAAGCACTAAACCCCGCAATGATTAGTTTGGGGCGGTATTCTTTAGCAAGGACAGAAACTTGTTCGTAATCGATATCTCCATCCTTTGTTAACCCATAAGAAACAGCTCTATAATTCTGCCCTGAACTAGACACTTTAGCTCCATGTGTAAGGTGACCACCAGCCTTCAAGTCCATACCTAAGATAGTATCCCCAGTTTCTAAGAGCGCTTGATACACCGCTTGATTTGCTTGACTACCACTATGAGGCTGTACGTTTGCATACTCAACACCAAAGAGTTGCTTAAGCCTTTCAATAGCCAACATCTCGATACCATCAACATGTTCACAGCCCCCGTAATACCGCTTACCGGAATACCCCTCTGCATACTTGTTCGTTAAGCAAGAGCCTTGAGCTTCCATAACGGCATTTGATGCATAGTTTTCAGAGGCAATCAACTCGATATGCCTCTCTTGCCTAATTTGCTCTTTAGCAATTAGGTCAAACACTTCTTGATCCTTAATTTCTAGCATTTATTGTTTATTTATATATTCAATTAAATGTTAGCAATTAGAAACATTGAATTCGAACTGGAACAAAAAACAAATATAAGCCACTGATAACAAAAGGGTAGAACATTATTTTAACAGAATTACTACTATTTCTCTTTTTTAATAGCCCTGACATTTGTGGTATTATTACAAAACAAACAAAGGAAACAAAAAATGCACCCAATCGTAATCAAACGTGATGGAGGTAAATCCCATTACGACGAATCAAGAATTGTGATTGCTGTATCTAAGGCTACAGAAGAAGTCTTAGGAAAAGAGGACGTTGAACTAGCATCTAACGCCGCTCAAGCAATTAGCGCTTCACTAGATAATAAAGCCGAAGAAATTCATATCGACGAAATTCAGTTTGAAGTTGAAGCGTACTTAATGAAGCACCATCCGGATATCGCACGAGCGTACATTGAGTACCGCCATAATCGTGACGTTCAGCGTGAAAAAGCAAGCGCCCTAAGTACTGAAATTGCAGGGTTAGTAGACCAAAGCAATGCCGAACTGCTCAACGAAAACGCAAATAAAGACGGCAAGGTTATCCCGACGCAAAGAGATCTCTTAGCTGGCATAGTTTCTAAACACTACGCTAAAAACCACATGTTGCCTCGTAACGTTGTGAATGCACATGAAATTGGTCAGATTCATTATCATGACCTTGATTATGCACCATTCTTCCCAATGTTTAATTGCATGATCGTTGATCTGACAAACATGTTAGAGAATGGCTTCCGCATGGGGAATGCTGAAATTGAGACCCCTAAATCTATTCAAACAGCAACTGCTGTAACAGCGCAAATTGTTGCGCAAGTAGCTAGCCATACTTATGGAGGAACTACGCTACAGAGACTTGACGAAACTCTTGCTCCTTACGTAACAGAGAGCTATAAGAAACACTTGGAAGTTGCTCGTGAATGGAGCATTTCTGATGCAGAAGGTTTCGCAATCGCACGCACAGAAAAAGAAGTGCACGATGCATTCCAGTCCCTTGAGTATGAAGTGAACACAATGTTCAGCGCCAATGGTCAAACCCCATTCCTGACAATCAATTTTGGTTTAGGAACTTCATGGGAAGCTCGATTGATTCAACAAGCTATCTTCAACAATCGCATAGCAGGACTGGGGAAAAATGCTAAAACCGCAATCTTTCCAAAACTGGTTTTTACTATCAAAGATGGAGTTAACCACAAGAAGGGCGACCCGAACTACGATCTTAAGCAATTAGGCTTAGAGTGTGCTTCAAAAAGAATGTACCCTGACATTCTAAACTATGACAAAGTCGTTGAAGTAACAGGCTCTTTTAAGCCGCCGATGGGATGCCGTAGCTTCTTAAACAAGTACCAAGATGAAAACGGCAATGAAGTGCATGAAGGACGAAACAACCTTGGCGTAGTAAGCTTAAACTTACCTCGCATTGCGTTAGAAGCAGACGGTGATGAAGCTAAATTCTTCGAAATTCTTGACCAACGAATCAAACTTGTACGTGTAGCTCTAGACACTCGCATTGAACGCCTAAGAGGTGTCAAAGCAAGAGTCGCGCCTATTCTTTATTGTGAAGGTGCCCTTGGGGTTCGATTAGACCCGAATGATGATGTAATCGAGATCTTTAAAGATGGCCGCGCATCCATTTCCATGGGGTACATTGGTATTCATGAGACAATCAATGCACTGTATGGTGATCAACACATTTACGATAGCAAAGAGCTCCAAGAAAAAGGGATTGCTATTGTGAAACGCTTAAGTGATGCCGTAGCAGAATGGAAGAAAGAAACTGGATGGGCTTACAGTCTTTACAGCACTCCTTCAGAAAATCTTTGTACTCGTTTCTGCTCACTCGATACAAAAGAGTTTGGGCTAATCGACGGTGTTACAGACAAAGGGTATTACACAAATAGCTTTCATTTAGATGTTGAGAAAAAAGTTAATCCTTACGACAAGATTGACTTCGAAATGCCTTATCCTTTCTTAGCAAGTGGTGGCTTCATCTGTTACGGTGAATTCCCTAATATGCAACGCAACATTGAAGCACTTGAGAATGTTTGGGACTACAGCTATGAACGAGTGCCATACTACGGCACTAACACACCTATCGACGAGTGTTATGAGTGTAATTACTCAGGTGAGTTTGAGTGCACATCGAAAGGGTTCACGTGCCCTAAGTGTGGAAACCATGACCCCCAAAAGGTATCGGTAACCAGAAGGGTTTGCGGGTATTTGGGGTCACCAGATGCAAGACCGTTTAACTCTGGGAAACAAGAAGAAGTAATTCGCCGCGTTAAACACTTTGATAGCTAATGAACTACTTAAAATACATCCAAACAGATGTTGTTAACGGAGAGGGTACTAGAAGTACTCTCTTTGTCGCTGGGTGCAGCCATCATTGCACTCACTGCTACAACAAAAGTTCCTTAAACCCAAAGGCCGGATTCCTGTTCGATGAGGAGATGACTGAACAAATCATTTCTGATCTCAAAGATACTAGAATCAAGAGACGAGGACTGTCCCTTTCAGGTGGCGATCCACTCTTTGAGGGAAATCTCGATGCAATTTCGCGACTAGTAACTAGGGTGAAGGAGGAATGCCCAGATAAAGATATTTGGATGTGGACTGGCTACAAGCTTGAAGAACTTGATGAAAAGAGAAGACAGATTGTCAGCAAAGTCGACGTTCTAATTGACGGTAAGTTCGAAAGAGATAAATACGATCCCTCCTTAAAGTGGAGAGGTAGTAGCAATCAGGTGATACACCGCTTTACCGATCTTTAAAAGCAACAATGCCACAAACTAGATAGTCTGTGGCATTATTTTTGTATGTACATTTTCAGGAAATAAAGAGCCATACAATGCTAAAAAAAGCAATTATTGGTGCTGTAGCCGTAGCAATCGCAATCATCGCAATCATCGCTAACGAGGTCATAAACCGCAGCACGGACAACCCTTTTGACAAAGTCACAACCATCACCGAATTTAAAGAAGGAATTCATTATTCGGTAATTGACACTAACAAAATCAAGCCGTATCTAGACCAACTTGGTATAAATGAAGGTGAATCTTTTGAAATATTCTCCTACACCTGTCCAGCTTGTTTTGGCTTTGAACCACTTGTTAATGCTATAGACAAAAAATACTCCTTGAATATCACTCAACTCCAGCTTGGATTCGAAGGTTTACCATTAGCAGAAATAGATTACTTAATCAAAGCGCTGCATACTGGCAACGATAGAAAGGCTGCTAAAATCGCGGTTTACAATCTGATGCTTGACCATGCAAAAACCTTGGAGCAAAAGAAAGCCGAGGTCATGAATCCAATAAATGTGTTAGGCGTTAGTGAAAATGAGATCACTGAAGAAATGAAGCAGAAGTCTAAAGAGTACGCAGAGCACACCGTCGCTTTGGCAGATGCTTTAGAGTTGCAAAGTACCCCATCAATCTACCTAGGAGGCAAATACTTGCTTCACATGGCTGAAATAAAGAGCCCAAACAACTTGTTTAGGCTTATTGAAGAACTAAAGTCCAAAGAGAAAATCTAGTTTCCTGAGACTTGTGGCGGCTTTTTCTCTTTTAGGGAAATGCCGCCAGAACCACCTCTACCGCCCATACCAAATGAGCCATTCTCTTCATCTTTCTCTGACTCTTCACCTTCGTACAAAACCCCATTAACGAACTTATCGCGAAGTATCCTGTACACATCCCTCCAGCCTTGACCATGAGCCTTAGCCATGTCTGCCGCAACATCTGAACGACCTTTAATAATGGCTTCTCTCTCTAATCTAAACTGAAACGCATGAGCGACCTCATGGCAGATAATTGCGTATATAGGTAGCTTCCAATTCTTTGTGGAGAACTCACCTATATATCTATCCTTGCAGAAACTCTTGTATTCCCTGTAGAAAAATTCTCCCGACTCAAATCCTCTTACAAACGGATCAAGACTAAATCTTATTTGCTTATCCCCTTTAGCCCAACTTACGCCACTACCTTTTTGAAAATGAAAATCCATCGATGGTCGGATTGGCTGAATGGGTATAGGCCATTTCGCCTTATTATTCCCATATTCAAGGACTTCATTGTAAATATCACGGATATTGGATGAAAGTAACTTCCGAAATTCATCTGTGGTTTGTTTGAAGAACTCAGCGAGCTCTGCCCCTTTCTCGGACTCATTGTTTAAGCTGTATTGCGCGTTTTTTAGATGCTCAATGATCTGTTTGATATCATCAGCATTATCTCTACCTATTGTCTGTGTAACAATTCGAAAAGCAACGATTGATAAACCATGCGCTGCAATATCGAGATGAACAGAAGGGAACTCAACTACAACTGCATCAAGTTTTTGACTATCTGCCTTCTTAAGCTCAGAGTTTAGCCATCGCAGGAACGATAAGGACTTACTTTGCGGATAGTCACGCAGAAAACCGCGAAGACCGAAATCATCACGTAAGTACCGCAAGTGCTCTGGGGAAATGGAGTGTGTTCTGCTCAACTTTCTTCTTAGTATAGAATTTATTTTTACACACTTAAAAACAAAATAGTTGTAGCATTATAGGTATGCGCAAGAATTAAAATTCAATATTTTTTAAAAACATGATTGACACGAAACTCAATCATGGTAATATGAGCGCATCTTTTGAAGAAACAGAATTAAAAACTTTTAGGAATCTACTATGGATGACAACAAACAAAAAGCACTAGCCGCTGCGCTTGGTCAAATCGAAAAACAATTTGGTAAAGGCTCTATCATGCGTCTAGGTGACAACCGCGCAATGGACGTAGACACGATCTCTACAGGTTCATTGTCACTTGACATCGCATTAGGTGCAGGCGGCCTTCCAATGGGTCGTATCGTGGAAATCTATGGCCCTGAGTCTTCGGGCAAAACAACACTTACACTTGAACTGATCGCATCAGCTCAAAAAGAAGGTAAAACATGTGCGTTTGTCGACGCTGAACACGCACTTGACCCAGTCTATGCTAAAAAACTTGGTGTGGATATCGACGCACTTCTAGTTTCTCAGCCTGATACTGGTGAGCAAGCTCTTGAAATCTGTGACGCTTTAGCGCGTTCTGGTGCGATTGACGTAATGGTGGTTGACTCCGTTGCTGCTCTTACTCCAAAGGCTGAAATTGAAGGCGAGATGGGCGATTCGCACATGGGTCTCCAAGCGCGTATGCTTAGCCAAGCAATGCGTAAGCTAACAGGTAACCTTAAGCAGTCAAACTGCTTGTGTATCTTCATCAACCAAATTCGCATGAAAATTGGCGTGATGTTTGGGAATCCCGAGACGACAACAGGCGGAAACGCCCTAAAATTCTACGCTTCAGTACGTTTGGATATTCGCCGCACTGGTGCGGTGAAGGAAGGTGATGAGGTTGTAGGTAACGAAACCCGTATCAAAGTTGTCAAGAACAAGATTGCTGCACCGTTTAAAGAAGCTAATACACAAATCATGTACGGCGAAGGTTTCAATACAGCTGGTGAAATTATCGATCTAGCCGTTAAACACAAGCTAATTGAAAAAGCAGGCGCTTGGTACAGCTACGAAGGCAACAAAATCGGTCAAGGTAAGAAGAATGCAAGTAAACACCTGACTGAAAACCCTGAGACAATGCAAACTCTTCGCAGCAAGATTCTAGAGCTAGCAATGCCTAAAGCTGAAGAGTCTTCAGAAAAAGAAGAACCAACAACTAACGAAGAAGAGTTCTAAGAACATAACTTAACTAGAAAGCCAGCTTGATGCTGGCTTTTGTCGTATTAGGAAGCTTATGAACAAAAACAAAATGATAGGTTGGTTGGACACTATCGAGCGCCATAATCTAAATGGAAAGCCATTAGCGAAACGAAGACAAGTAGAGCCTCTATTGCGCTTACTTGAGAGCCACACCGACCAAATTGAAGATGCTGTTGTGAAACAAAAAGTGTGTAAATTTTTGCAGAACTTAAAATCTTCACACCAAGAAACTCTCACAGGTATAAGTCACGATTCGCTAAATGAGCTAGCCTCGACAATAAAAGTACTAATAGAATGCTCAAAAACCACACCAACAACCAACAAGCGAGTTGATCGTGTGTTTCTGAAGCGCAAACTTGAATCTATTAATTCTCACGAATACTACGTTGTATTTGACCTTGAGATGACCGTACCATTTATGGATAGCAAGGAATTTAGGCGTGAAATTATAGAAATTGGCGCGGTTATCCTTGATCGTGAACTTAATGAAGTTAATCAATTCCAAACTCTTATAAAACCGACCATAAACCGTGAGCTATCAAGCTTATGTACTCGTATTACTGGTATAAAACAATCCGACGTTAAACGCGCTCCTGATTTTAAAGATGCATTTGCTAGCTTTATTAAGTTCTTAAGTGTGTATACACACTCATGCTTGTTTGTTCAGTTTGGCTCCGGTGATTACAACCAACTCAAGAAAGACTGCAATCTACACGGCATTCAGACACAGTTAAACCACACGGTACTAAACATAAAGCATTTATCATCGGTATCCGGAAAAGTTGGTCGGAAGCATCGAAGTCTTGAAAAAATGCTAGTGAACTGCGGAATTGAAAGGAATGGAGTTGCACACCGCGCTCTGAATGATGCAATAGATACCGCTAACCTTCTTCGCGTTGTTATTGAACATGTCGAGAAAATTACGAGCTGATTGAAAAAGGCCGACTTTGTGAAGTCGACCTTTTTTTGTTATGACACTTTCTTCATTTTCTGGGCTGAAAATGCTGAAACAATCCCTACCCCACACATTATTGATACTGTGGAAGTTCCGCCATAACTAATAAGGGGCAATGGTACACCAACTACAGGTAACAAACCTGTCACCATACCAATATTTACAAAAAGATAGGCAAACAATATTGATATTACACTAGCGGTAAAGCTTTTTGCGTACAGATCATCCGTCTTGAACATCAAGAATGCTAGTCGTCCAAATAGAATCGCATACAAGCTCATCATTAAAATAAACCCAGAAAAACCAAGTTCTTCACCAATCACAGCAAAGATAAAGTCCGTGTGTTGCTCAGGAATAAAGCCTAAATGAGTTTGAACACCATTGAGCCACCCAACACCATCAGATCCACCTGAACCAATGGCAGCCTTACTTTGAATTACATGATACCCAGCCCCCAGAGGATCTCTCTCCGGATTGAACGCTGAAAGCACCCTCTCCTGTTGATAAGGCTTTAAATGAGTCCACAAGTATGGCGCAGTCGCTATCAAACATCCACCAGCACCAAATATTAGCCTTAAAGATAAGCCCGAAAAAAGCATAACAGCCAATCCCGAACCTGCCACCATTATTGCTGTTCCCAAGTCTGGTTGCCTAACAATAAGTGCAGCCGGAGCAAGGACAATAACAAGCCCCATAAGTATATTCTTCGTATTGTTAAACAGCCCAAACCTTGAAACGATAACTGCACACGCCATTGGTACTGCCAACTTAGCCAATTCAGATGGTTGAAAGCTCACGAACCCTAAGTCTAACCACCTCCTAGCTCCCATCCTCAGGTCACCGACGAGAGGTACTAGCATTAACAGAATAAGTACCACGACATAGAACTTCATAGATAACTGCTTAAAGTATGTAACCTGTATCCTACTTACGATAATGAAGACACCTACAGCTATCACATTACGCACAATATGAGAGGAAATCATCGTGCTGCTTTCATTTGAGGCACTAAACACTACAAAAATACTAAATGCCATAATTAGCAAACAGGCTGTTAGAAGCCATGAATCGACCTTCCATCCCTCTTTGACACTAAAATCTATAAATGATGGATTACGCTTAATTTTAGCCTGCACCTAAATACCTCTTTGCGTATTCGTTTAGTAATTCTTTTGCAATTGGAGCTGCATAGCCGCTCCCTGATTTCCCGTGCTCTATAAACACAGTAATAGCGACTTTAGGGTCATCCATAGGCACGTAGCCTGAGAACCAAGCATGGTCTCTTTGATGGAGAGGCAAATCTTCATTTTCATACTCAAGAGTACCTCCAGAACTGATTACCTGACCCGTACCAGTTTTCCCCGCGAACTTAATCACATTTTTTTTATCACGCCCCTGTCTTCGAGCTGTACCACGCTTTCCATAAACAACTTTTTCCATCGATTCCATTACAGCTCGACGGTGGTTTTCATCTATGGATAGCTCGGATTGCACAACTGGCGAATCTGATTTTATAAGTAGAGGCTTAAGTCTTTTACCACCATTAAGAAGAGTTACAAAGGCTGATTGCATTTGTATTGGGGTGCTCATAAAATAACCTTGCCCAATCCCAACAGTTATTGTTTCTCCTCCGTACCACGGAAGCTTTTTAACTCTACGCTTCCAGTCTGAGTTAGGTAACAACCCCTCTCCCTCTCGTTCAAGCTCAATTCCTGTTTTATGTCCGAAACCAAACTCATACAGATAGTCATGGATATAGTTTATCCCCATCTTATCAGCAAGCCTGTAGAAATAGACGTCACTAGAAACTTCCATTGCATCATTGAGCCTAACCCAACCATGACCTTGTCTTTTCCAGTCTCTGAAGCGGTGCCCTCCGAGCTCGAAATAGGGTCCACTCCATACTCTGTCATCAGGATTTATGAAGCCCCCTTCCAGCCCAGCTAGTGCCATAAAGGGTTTAGCAGTACTAGCAGGTGGATACTGCCCCCTAATGGTTCTGTTGTAGAGAGGTCGACCTGCGGACTCTGAAAAGATACTTTTTGCCTCAACGCTTGATATGCCTTTAACAAACTTATTTGGATCTACAGATGGCATACTAAGTGAAACTAACAATTCACCTGTATTGATGTCACTCATCAAGATAGCACCTCGCTTACCTTCCATAAGTTCGCGAGCCTTTAATTGCAGGTGTGCATCCAAGGATAAGTGGAGAGTCTCTCCTTTTTTCGGTTGTGAAGCGATCTGCCTTTCTACAACCCTTCCTCTTGCGTTAAGCGCAACTCTTTCAACACCAGTATTGCCATAAAGAGATTTATTATAGATTCGCTCAAGCCCCATCTTCCCCGTGTAGTCATGTGCAAGCAATTTGTAGCCATCTTCACTAGCTCTTTTTAAATCATTTGCATCAACTCTACTTACATAACCAAGTGGTGAAAGAAATGCGTCTCCAAAAGGATAATGGCGCACCTTTTTAGACTTGATTGAAATCCCATCTATAAACCCGATATTAGATAAAACCACATTCAGGTCATCATCATTAAGATCTCTTTTTACAATGACATTTTGATATGGAGCCGCTTTTAACAAATCCCTAATGACAGAAGATCTACTATCTCCAAAATCAACAAAATGGCCTAGTGAATCAATAAATGAGCGTATAGCTTCACTGCGGTCACTTCTATAGCCCGAAATTCTTTCTGGAATAACGACAAGGTCGTAAAAAGGTCTTGAATCAGCAATGATCACACCGTTTCTGTCTACGATATCCCCGCGCTCTGGAGATATGTACAACTCTTTAATTGCATTCCCCTTAACTACCTCAGATTGCTTTGCTTTTTGAGTAAATTGCAAATCATAAACTCGATAGCCAATACCGGAAACACACACGCCCATAAGAGCTAACAAAAATACAGCCCTTGTATTGATGTGCTTTCTTTCTGTACGTCTTTTTCTAATAGTCTTCTTTTGCGATCCCATGACGTGATTTTATTTAAATAAATATAATTATCTTCTTTCTACTCCGTACAGGTAGCAAAAACAAGGAAGACACGTAAAGTTGAATTTATTTAACCTACAATATTGAATTTTATGTCAAGCCTGCACAATAACGTGTGGCACAATAGCAAAACTAGCAATTGAATTTTCCGACTTTTCACCAACCTAAATCGTGGAGGTTAATGTGTTAAAAGCTTTACAAGGAAGACTCTCATCTTTGTCTTGTCTGACAAAAACACTACTACTTATGACGGTAAAATTTTGGTTTCATGCATTACTTAAAGGACTGCAAAACGATTCCTTACCGAGAAACATGACAACCATTAAAGAGGACGATATCAACATTCACCCTCTTAATAACAGTCTAACTTGCAAACGATATTTTCTTAAAACAGACACAGGTAAGTGTGTATTTCTGGACGAGTATTTTTCACCAATACAAGGTTTGTTGTCGCAGTACGATGAGATAAAACCACTGAGAAAGTACAACAACTTGTTTATTGTAAAATCGGGTTCCATGGAGTGTGTAGTTAATGAAAATGGACACATGGAGAGCTTTGATAGTCTTGAGGTCTCATGTATATCAGACAGAACAATTAAATGTGTACAGGGCATCACCGAGCGACTAATGGAGGTTCAGGTGAAATTTGTCCGTAACGGAGAAACCTTCTACACACTTAAAGAGCTACACACACACGGTGGCAAAAGAGCTACACGCGAAAGAACAACACAGTCTTTAAAACCGAAGCTTGTCTGCACGTAAAAAAAAGCCCGAACTATTCAGTGTTCGGGCTTGTTAATAAAAGCTGTGATTATGGCGGGGTTAAACCTTCAAAGATAAAACCTTCTTTCATTTTCAAGTACTCTTCATCAGTCAGAATTTCTTTACCATCGATCTCATCTTTTGCTCGACATGCACGAAGGAACGCCTCTTTCTCACCAAGCAAGAGTGCATTAAAAGACTTCCGGCGCTGTCCCTTACGACCACCACTTTTTAGCTCAGTAAAATAGTTAGCATAAAAGCCTAGCAATCTCATTTCTGCTGAAACTTCAATGCCGCTTTTTGTAACAACAGCATTCTGCTTAATCTCTTTTAGTCGGACATTTTTAAGCTCCCAGTCTTCTGATGCAAAGTCTGGAAAAATAACCCCTCGCTTCTGAGACAGGTACTGTTCGTTTGTTTTCACCTTCTCGCCTTTCGATCGCGAAGAGAATTTAGCAGCCTCTATGTATGCAGCATCTTCAGAGCCATAATTTACCAACGGAAATGACTTATACTGAGTCTCTCCATTTACGGTGTAACTAACTTTAAACTGGTAGTCATTACGGGACGCAACCATCCCACCAACACCTGTTGTACTGTTTCGTGGATAATCCTTAACCTTAAGGCTACTTGTGCTCTCTACTGAAAACCCAACCTCGTGCTCTGAAGCAAATACGGCATCACGCCCTTCGCGAACACTGTCAAGAAAGCGCTTTAATTCTTCCTCAGTTTCTAGGTTATATGCAGACTGCGTACGAGTCTTAAACTTAGTAGGCTCAGACTTTTTAGGCACACGAGCTGTAACTGTGTGTTGTACTTTACCGCCGTCGCTCTTAGGGCGTCGAAAAGTCAGGTATAAGTTAGCTACGCTAGGGTCGTATTTGCCGTGATACTGGGACGCTAATTCCTTTAAATCCATCATGCCTCCGTATTTTGTTGTTCTTCAGTAGTTTTATCTGTTTGGCTACCAATACGGAACCCAAAGCTACGAAGATTTTCAAATGAGAATTCAGAAACCTTGTACGCATTCTTAAACATCTCATCGCGATCTAAACGTGCATTTCGAACAAACGCTCGCATCTCCACAGGTGATAGGCTCCCACGGTAGGAACAAACTTTAGAACGGCTTGGTGGTGTCTTAACCTTCTTCTTTCCGTCTTCTTTCGAGACGACAGGTCTTGTTACAACACCTGTGTTCTCATCAGGCATTGGAATTCGAATAAGGATGCAAGGAACAATTTGTTGACCCTGAGTGTGTCGGGTTACCGTAAGAAAACGGTTTGCCAACTGCTTGTTAAAGGCGCGGTCAGCTTCACTTGCATTTTCACCGTAAGAACCATCGTAACTATCCAACGTCTCACGCAACTTATTTATAGTATCAAGAAGTAATTGATCCATACTTCAGTAACCTCAGTAACAGGTATAACATTTTAAGCAACAGTACCATATTCGGTCGGTATGTCAATCGGTTTGGCCTCTTTGTCACGCAAAGTGTCAATAGTTTCCAGAAATACAATGCACACTCGATTGCACAGTTTTGAAGCAATCATTTAATATCAGTCAAGAATACATCCCGAATAAGAGTTCAGGAAATTAAGAGGAACTTAAAAGTTGATTAATGAACGTCAATACAATGTGTTTTCTGAGAACGGCCAAGCCATACAAAAAATAACTATTGGGAATGGACTTCGTGAGAGATGCATTGCCTATATAAAAGCCATAATTGATGTGGGCGCTAATCAGCAAATATGTAAAGAAGATTGGATTAGATTTACAGAATCAGTGACAACAGAAGAAGTGGTTTTGGTTGCACCGCTATTTTGTACATTCGAAGTAAACAGATGGAACTTAGAGTTAGCAAAGCGAAGTGTAAGCCAACTAAATAGCGAGCATTACCTAAGTAAGCTCGCATTAATGTATGAGCAAATTTTAGATTACACTAAAGTGGACAACTTCCACCTCAAAGAATGTTAACTCTCAGTTCTGCCCATGCCGCTTGACTTAAAGCGCTTAGATAAATGAACCATTTTAGTCCCAGTTACCTCAAGACCAGTTCCAATGTAACCTTTTAGTTGCTTTGGAGTTGATGCAAATTTTTGGCGAACAGCTTGGCTGTCGATAGTGCAGATCAGATCTTTTGGACTGAATGAAGATACCAATTTAGACAAAGTGTGTGCTTTGGCTGAGGTTTGTTTAGGATCATAAAGTTCAATACTTTCGGCAAGAGAACCTTTTTCATTCGAGCCTAGGGTGTATGTCAACACAACGCCCTCTGCAAGTTCTTCAAATGAAACGTTTGTAAGTTCGCTTTTATGAAAGAAAAGACGCTCACCTTGATGATCAATGAACCCAAAGCCTCTTTTGGTTTCGAGGGAAGAAATTGAGCCTTTATAAACCATCGATTTTCCTTTGATATTTTTGTGTACTACATTTGATTTGCAGTCATAGTACCACATGAGGAAATGACATCAAATTTTTTATCAAACAAGGGAATACTAATTATGTCCAAAGCAAAATTACTTTATACATCATTTGTCGCCATTAACTCATTTGCAATGGCACCAATCCTGTTCCAACTTTCAACGGACTCTAGTGACTTTTCGAAAACAATCACTCTGTTACCCGCTCTAGCGTTAGCAACAGTAGTTTCACTTTATTTTCTTTTCACGGACAGTGTTGGACACCCTTTAGCAAGAACAAAAGCATCAACTATTTCAGCAATCTCGGTGGCGATCATTTTTGAGTTTTTGACCAGCAAAGCAAAGAATGCGTACATGTACTTTGGTGAGTTCGCAGAGTTTCTATTTAACGGAATGCCAACAAACATAAAGAACGCCCTAACCAATCCCGATCTGTATCAATCGGCACTTCCAACCCTATTGGTATGTGCATTTCTATATTTTGTTTACCACGCAATTAAAGGGGCTCTGGAGATTATGAAATGAAGAAACTGGCCTTTATCTTAGCGTTATGTATGTTCATACCCCTACAGGCGTATGCAAAGGAAAACCTGAGCGACAAAGATGCCGCCTCAATCTCGAAACTGGCAACAACTTTCCCACAAAAAATCTCAAAGTGGCATTATATATATGACAAGGACGGGCGAATTATTTTAACGCTCGTTGATAGCTATGGCTTGATTGCTGGAATTTGCTCAGAAACTGAACTAAGAGTCTTTGATTGTGATTTTTTTTGAAAAATCGCTTGACCGATAATGCTACATTGAATAATATACACCTGTCCTTCGGGATTGCAGAAAGCTCTGCATTATACTAATTTAATAGTGTAATCATCTTTTCTTAAAAAATATTGAATGTAGCGTCCCCTTAGCTCAGCTGGATAGAGCACGTGCCTTCTAAGCATGTGGTCACAGGTTCGAATCCTGTAGGGGATGCCATTCTGTATACTGCAAATTTATAAGTATACAGAATTATATTCTTCTTAGTAAAACAGTCAAATTCAAAGTATTTTGTTTGACGTTCATAAAATCCAATTTTTTTTGCGTCGATGGCGGAATTGGTATACGCAAGAGATTTAAAATCTCTCGCCTTAGGGTATGCGGGTTCAAGTCCCGCTCGACGCACCACTTCCCATTCCAAACGTATGTTTGTCTTAACACTCCCAATCTTTTAATATTTGAATAAATATTAAATATGCTTCTCGGGTTAAAAAATTCCAAAAAACAAGGTTTCACCTTTGTTGAGTTAATGCTTACCGTTGGCTTACTTGGCATAGGATCTGTTTTTGTCATGCAAAGTCATCAACACAAAACAGAAGTGATTGAGGGTCGTACACAAGCAGATCAAATAGTATTGTTTTTTGACACTATCAAATCTTTCGATCCAGCTGAGAATTACCGCAGTAAAGCTGGTGATCCGACAAAAGACCCTGACGATCAGAAATTTGTTGATAGCGCACTTAATGCAGGATTTAATGACTTTTCAGACAGCTTTATTGAACTCCAACTCAAGCAATTCTTTGGAAAAGAACTTATCACAAGCTGGAAATCCGACATTAGCGCAAGAACAGATGTTAACGAGTTTTCTCTTATAACGGGATTGCCGCACAAAGCGGCTATGTGCCATTCTTTCGTAGCAAACCTAGCCAAACCTCCTGTTCACTCCATCGGACACCCTGACGGACTATACAAGGTCTCTGAAGGTAAGCCGCAGAAGTTTGTGCAGATTTGTTCTGGTATCAATGGAGCAAATAGCAAGAAAATCTCAATCAACTACTGTAACTACCTTGGCGGTAGGGATTGTTCTGGAAGGCCGTAAAGAATGATACCTTCAAGCAAAATTGATTTTGATTTATCACTAACAATAAACAATGCAGCTCAAGACTATTACAAAGATGGGTTTTTAGAATCCATCTTTTGCGACTTAAGCTCAGTAACAATCGACGATCCTGCTTTAGTTGATATCATCTCAGAATACATATCAAGCGCCTCTATCAGCTACAAAGCATTAGCCAAACAACGAGATTTATCTAACGTTAAGGACGCAAAAAGCCGAGAGCAAATTGAGCGTGCCTTAACGCTTTTCACTTTCGTTGATTGCTACGAAATCATTAACCCAATCTTTCAGGAGATTGAAAATGACCAAGTAATAATCCAAGCAACTCTAAGGCTGATCCATTGTGGTCAGATCCAAGATAGCCACCTTTCATTTCAAAAAGCCATAGTAGAGAGAGCATCAGATACTTGCCTATTCAACATATCAAAAACACTTCACGATCATAAAAGTCTTTACTGGTGCGTAGTATCAGGTCTTGTTAATTCAGAGTGTAAACTCAAATTTATCGAGAGAAGTAAGTTTCTGAATGAAATCTCGATGTACCTCTACTAGCAATCTTCACAGAGATCTCATTTGTGGTATTATAGGAAAACACTAAGATTTTTTATTGAGAGTTGTGATGGCTAAGAAAATTAAACTTGTAATGAGCTCAAACAAACCAGCACCCAAAGATCTGAAAGCTCAGGATTACGTTGCAACCAAAGAATTTAAGAATCGCGAAAACCGAATCTCAACCGCCATGGCTAGTAATGGTAAGCTAAGCCTACTTGCGTGCAAAAAAACGTGCCTTGGCACAAGAAAGTATCGAGATAACATTTACATTGGCGATCTTATCTATGTGTTATCAAACACAAGCAAATTCTTGCCGTTCGAACTAGAACTAATACTTGGTCAATCAATCTCTGATGCCCAAGCTAAAGTAAATGCATCACTTGAAGAAATAGCCTCAATGGACAAGCTTGCTGGACGAAGAAAGCTCAACGATGTTCTTTCAATCAACAACCCAGCACTTCATCTTTTAAAGTACCTTAATTCAGTAAAGAAAGAACTTTTTGAGTCTCCTTTATCTGAGCTTTTCGAACAAGAAGACTTTAAACATAAAAAAACAGTAACCCTGCTAAAGCGTAACCTAGCAATTACATCTCCAGAAGTAAGGGAGCTTGCCCAAGCAAAATACAACATTGACACAGAAGATCTTAAGTATGATGAAGAGGGTCGAGTTCTGTATCTTTGCAAAAAATGTTCTAGCATCGAATTCATTGCCACTTCCGAAATGAGAACAAACCACATCAAACCATGTAGCTGCGGCTCAGTCTTACAACCTGCAAGACACCTTTTAGGTTTGGAAACATCAAAAGGAAGAATTGTTTTCCTAAACAAAAGTTCTGCTATCACATCCCTTAAAGGCAAGAAGACGAAGCATTCAACAAACGATCTGATTGAGTTTCACCTTTCAGAAATATCAGGTGACGAACAAGCAACTAAGGAATTTACATCTAAAATGCTCTGGCATCATCTTACTCACCAAGGTTCATGTCATTGTGTTGAATGCTGCTCAGAATAAATCTAACGTAATTAAACAAACTAAAAGAGAAGTATTTTATGCTCGCACAACTATTCGAACTACCCTACGCCTTCTTCGGTGTACCTACATTGCTTTTGATAATTCTAATCTTTGCAGGCTTTATTTTAGGTTTTCTTGATTTTGACTTTGACGTAGAAAGTGATTTATCCGCAGGAGGGTTTTCACACATTCTCCTCTCGACAGGAGTTTCTAGAGTCCCTCTGACTATTGGTCTACTGGCATCATTTGCGATCGCATACTCACTAGTCTGCATCATTTATGATTACTTGCTTTTGCCTTACGTGACTCAGTTTGCCGACGTCATTATCTACATTTTGCACCTACCTATACTATTAGCATCCCTGTTCATTGCTGGTGGGGTTTTTAAAGCTCTTGGTGTTGACAAGATTTTTAAAGCAAATGACTCCGCCACTTCGAGCCCTATAATTGGGTGCCAAGGTTACGCCACTTCGAGCATTAGCAGTTCAGTAGGTACAGGGATTGTTCAAGTTAGAGAGGGGGCGATCTCTTTTTCAGCCAGAACGATAGATGACAATGACACTCTTAACATTGGCGATAACTTTGTCGTTATCAGCAAAGTTAATCCCGAAGATTCCTCAAGCAACGATGAGTTGTATTTCGTAAAACCTGCCTAAATAACAAAAAGCGTCTACTGGCGCTTTTTTTAATTTTTGTAGCATTTAACATAAAATCAGCTTCATATTATTTTCTTTTGTGGCATTATAACTAAACAAGTCTATGACTTTATGTGAGATGACCATTTTACGTGGCATTATTCTTCAATCAAAAGAGAGTAAATTTATGTTAGGTATTCCTACGTGGTTTCTTGTCTTAGGTGGCGCAGTAATCGCCATTCTTGCCTTTTTAGCTTCTTGCTATAAAAAGGTAAAAGGACAAGGTTGGATGTTAGTCATTAATGGTGCAAAGAAAACTCGCGCAACATCAAATGGTACATTCATCATTCCACTTATCGACACCCCTGAGCACGTTCGAGTAACAGACCGTACTATAGAAGTACGCCGTGAAGGTCAGGCAAAAGGCTGGCTGGAAGGTGACCATAAACAAGGTTTGTCTTGTAAAGATGGTGTACGTGTAAACATTATTGCAACGTTCTACGTTAAATTTCCAAAATACGACCAAGAGACAATTTGCTCAATTACAAATCGCCTTACAAGCCCTGTAATCAATGACGATGCGGCGTTGTCTAAATTCCTTTCTCCTATCCTTAACGAAACTCTTAAGAACGTCGTGATCAAGCATGATTACGAAACGCTTATGACAGACCGAAATACCTTTAGTGACGACGTTAAGGCTGCACTAAATAACCAACTTCACGGTCTTGATCTAGAGAAGGTTGCTATCAACGAAATCCAGCACTCTCACATTGACTCACACGACCCTGATAATGTGTACGACGCAAAGGGTATTGAGAAAATCAAAGAGATCACAAGCGAAAAGTTTGTAAGAACTCAAGAGATCGAACAACAAGCTCGCACAGATGCAAAGCAACATGAAGTAAGTGGTGAAAACGCTCGTAAGCAATTAGAGCTTGATATGCACCAAAAAGCCGAAGCCATCGAGCGCGAGAAAGCAATTACTACCCAGAATGAGCATAAGCTTGCTAAAGAAGCTGAGATTGAAGCGACTAACAGCATCGCTCAGAAGAGCATTCAGTCGGAGCAGGATATTGCTCAAGCTCAGCAGAACAAAGAAGCAGCAATCGAAGGTGCTAAGGTCGATGTTGAGCGTAAAGTTACACTTGCAAAGGTTGCATCTGAGAAAGAAAGCAACCTCGCACGCGAAGATGCAAAACGCGAACTTGTTCAACGCAGTTCCACCACAGAAATGGAAAGAGAGACTGCTAACCTAAACGTTTCTGAAGTGCGCGCCAAGCGTGTTGAAGTAGAGCGCCAAACCGCTGTTCAAGAAGAGGAAACTCTAGACCTTAGAACTGAGCGTAAAGTTGCTCGAAACCAAACCGAAGTTGTTGGTGACGCTGAAGCAGTTGCAATGGCCGAAGCTAAAAAAGACACAATCAGAAGTGAAACGGCTTTAAAAGTTGAGTCTCAGGATGCAGAGCGTCGTCGTATTTGCGCACAAGCAGACTTTGAGGTTGAAGAACAAAAAGCAAAATCTCTTGAACGCACAGCAGAAGCAAACATCGCTAATGAATCTTCAAAAGGCATAGCTGAAGCGAAAGTACTTAGTGCAAAAGCTGAATCCTCAAAAGCACAGGGACTTGCTGAAGCTGAAGTAATCAAAGCTAAGGGTGCGGCTGAAGCTAACTCTCAAAAAGCAATCCGTGAAGCTATGAATGTGGATGAAGACACTCGTAAGCACGAAGTTGGTCTTGCTCAAATGCAGATTGATAAAGAAATTGAACTGCACCGCATCGACAAGCAAGCTGAAGTTGGCGTTGCGTCTGCTGAAGGAATGGCAAAAGCTTACAGTGGTGCGAACGTTACTCTTCTTGGTAACAACAATGACTTCGCTCAAGCATTTTTCAATGCTAAATCTGATGCTCTCGTTGCTGAGCAACACCCAGTCTTTGGCAGTCAAATCCAGAAATACAAAACTGGTGATGCAAACCCAATTGATGACATTCAGCAAATTCTAGGTAACACCAGTCTTGGTGATCTCCTAAATCTAAGCCTTATCCAGAAAGGCGGCGCACAAAACTTGTCTGAAGCTGTTGCTCTTAGTAACACGTTAAGTCAAGGCACAAAGCCTGAAGAGTTTAACGCTAACTCTGAAGCTTAATAGAGCAACCCATACGCTCAAAAGGCTGCTGAGTTTGTCGGCAGCCTTTTTTACTTCAACACTAAAAGGTGAACTATGACCTTCGATATTTCAAAAGCCATCAAAGACGGCGGTAGTTTTGATATTATCCGCAGACGTTTAATTAAAGCTGCCGAAGAGCTTCAAACAAAAACAGACAAGGTTAACTCTTTAAGAAGTACAGAGTTTGGTGGTGGTGAGTTAGAACTATCTGGCAATATCAACTTATTGACTGAGAACAACTGTATTCCTGTCGACATGGCGCGAGTTGGTAACCAGTTGTTGTTTGGCTTTTCTACTAAGTTAGGAATTAAGTCTCATTTAGAGGTCGAAGACCTACTTTCTGTTTATCAACTGCACGAAGATAACTCTGAACCGGAACTTGTTGATTTAAAAAACACTTTTGTCTACGACAAACAGTTCTTTACCGACTTAAGTCGCCTACTTAAATACAATAAGTCAGTTGAATTAAAACAACTGTACCGAAAAGGTGAAGAGCTATTTATTGTATTTTCTACAAGTGAAAGAGGCAGTGATTATCAACACTTCCGCTTCAACTTAACGAACCCATCTAGTCCCAAGTATCTTGGCAACCTTGGTGGTCGTCCTAAATCGAATCACTCTGAAGTTAACTGGTCTCGCTTAACAGATTCAAACATTGTTGGATCTACCCAGCCCTTATACTCTGTCAAAGACTCAATCTTTTTAGGGGTTAAACAAGGTGCACTTAAACTCAAAGTAGATGACAACTCAAAAGCTGGTCGTACACTATTAACTGAACCATTAGAAAACACGTTCCAGCGTACCCAAGACATTATTGTTCACTTCTTTAGTGAAGGTAACCTCACGTTCTTGAAAGTAAAAGTTCTTGACGAAAGTGAAGAGCGATTTTACGTATTCAACACAATCACAGAAAAACTGGTGCGTGCTGACGGTATCAAGAATGGTGTGCAAAGCCTCCCAGAGAACCATGGTGTTATATTCTCTAATGGTTACGCCCTATCCTCAGGGGAAGTAAAAACATTCAACACAGAGTCGCACAACCTCGAATTCCACAAGATGATGAGCTCGCCAAATGGCGAAGACACTCTTTACTTTTACTCTGACATTGCGAATGGTCAATACACCATTTACCACTACAACATGATCAACAAATCTGTTGCCTCCCCTATGCACGCTTGCGGTTATGCATTGAAGGAGAACGGTGAGTTATTCATGTTCCGATCAAGTCAGAACAATCAGGCCGAGAAACTCCACAAGCTACAAATCTGGTCTACCCCTTTCATGACCCAGACTTACTATGCTGAGTCTCAGAATTCATCGACTGAAGAAAGCACTATCAAAAACATTGGTAATGCAAGTTTGGTACGAGGCATTTCTGATGTAATGTCTATTCTTAAGCTGGTTCGTGATGATGATATAAGTGCATCTCTATACGAAGGCATCATCAAGAGTTCAATTAACGCAATCGATGCGCACTTCTGGTTTGATAGTGAGGAACTATTCTCTCTAAAAACCGACTTAATCCTGATAAAAGAAACGAGCGAAACAGTACTTGAGGAGTTCAATAAAACCTCTCAGTTAGCTCAACAGGCACATTTAAGGCAAGAAGAGTTACGAGGCAAGTGCGAAAATCTTGTCCATGACGTAAACGTTCTTCGCGGTTCAGACACGCATCGCTACATTTCATTACTTCAGGAAGCTAAAGCATTACTTGGTGAACTAACAGTATCTAAGGATGCACGATTCGTCGACGCGACGCTTATTGATGCGCTTATTCAGAAAACAGATGAACAAAAATCAATTGTCGTAGACGGACTAGTATCACTACTTCAAAAAGAGTCATCTTTCGAACAATTCCACTCATCAATTAATTCTATTGAGAAGGCTATCCTATCAGCAAACAAATCTGCTGAAATTAACCCGCAAAAAGAAAAGATTGAAGAGCTCACAGGCGGACTAACATCTCTTAATGATGAAGTATCTGAAATAACAGTTGAAGATACGACAAAAATCACTTTCATCATCGAGCAACTAAGCCAATGCTTTACAAGCTTAAACACACTACGTTCGGTAGCCTCTTCTAAACTTGAAGACTTTGCACGTAGCGAAGCTGAAAAAGAATTCGCCGCGCAACTAAAACAGCTAGATCAGATGATCGAAGTTGCGATGAGCCGCGTTAACACCCCTAGTGAATGTGACAACGAACTAGCAAAACTAACTTCACAATTTGAGAAACTTGAAGGTCGCTTCTCCGACTTTGATGATTACATCGAAAAGATTACTTCAAAGCGGAACGACACTTACTCGAACATTGAGGGTCGCAAGACACAGTTAGTTTCTGAAATCCAACGACGTATTTCAAACATCCAGAAGTCTGCTTCTGTATCATTGAACAACATTCGTCAACGTTGCTCTCGCTTAAGCTCAATTACTGAACTTCACAGCCTCCTAAGTTCTGACCCAATGGTCAATAAGGTGCGTGAATATGCAGCTCAAATAGAAAACCTTGGTGATGCGGTAATAAGTTCTGGCATTCTGAATGAGTTAAACTCTATCAAAGAAGAGTCTTCCCGAGACATCCGAGATAGCCAAGATTTATTTGAGGATAATGGCAAGGTAGTAGTCCTTGGTAAACACCGATTCTCTGTAAACAAAAAAGAGCTCGCCCTTAACATCATTGAAAAAGATGGCAAACCGCACGCCACAATTTCTTCAACAGACTTTAATCACCCGATTGAAGACCCAAAACTTAACAACCTTGTTGAGTACTTCGATTATGACGTACCTTCTGAGAACTCGTCGACTTACAGAGCAGAATATCTTGCATTCCAGATTTTAGGGGAAATCTCGAACTCTACATCTGGTTTCTCGCATGACGAAATCAAGCTACACATAAAGAATAAGTCGATGAGTATTTCGACCTCTTTCCCAAAGCTTGTTTCTGAGTATATCTCAAAATCTTACAAAGAAGGCTACATCCGTGGCGTTCACGATATTGATGGCTTGGCAATCCTAGAGAAGGTTTACCCACTCTACTTCAACGACAACGGCATTAGCCAAACATCGCAGTCTGATCGTATAGATGGAATGAATCTGTTTAACGAACTAAGAGAAAAGGGTGAGCTAAGCACTCTGTACAAGCACCTAAACGACATGAAGGGTATATCTTCAATCATCGGGTCAAACAAAGTTTTTGCAGAAGCGCTAAACCAGTTTGCGGCAAAGTATTCAACTAACAGCAATGTTGTTGAGTATGTTTTCAATTCGTCCGTAGATTTGAACGTAAGCATTGACTCCAATTTCGCCATTAGTTTTGAAGCAGATGAGCTACTAAAATCACTTACAGAGAAAAACGTGGAACTTTCTTCCTTCATCCAAACCGATGAAACTAAGCAAGTTTTCACTCAAGTAGCATTGGCGATGAACCCTGAACTAAGCACAGGTTACATTGAAGAAGCTTTTGCCGCTATCAAAGGTGATAACAGAACATCTATTGGCAGTACATCCATTTATGAAATCACAGGACTTGTCGGAACACATTCCACCATCAAAAGTGGAGTAATCAAATCAAATCTTGAATCATTCATTGCTCGTTGCCAGTACATTCGAGACACCCACTCGACAGAGTTTGATTCATTCGTTCAAATCAGACAGACCGTTGCAAAAGAATGGAACAGAAAGCTAAATCTGGACGACTTTAAAGCTAAACCCCTTTCTAACTTTGTTAGAAACAAACTAATCAAAGATTGTTACTTACCTCTAATTGGTGATTCTCTAGCTCAACAGATGAGCTCTATCGGTTCTGCGACATCCGCACAGAGTGGCGGTCTATTGCTCTTATCTCCTCCGGGTTATGGTAAAACAACTCTACTTGAGTACGTCGCCAAAATTATGGGGCTTGTTTTTGTTAAGATCGATTGCCCAGCTATAGGTCATGAGGTTAAGAGTATTGTTCCAGAAGAGGCAGACACATCAAGCGCTAAAAGTGAACTACTTAAGCTAAACATGGCTCTAGAGATGGGCAACAACGTTCTACTGTATCTTGATGACATTCAGCACCTTAATACTGAATTTCTACAGAAATTCATTTCATTATGTGATGGCACAAGACGTATTGAGGGAAGTTGGGAAGGCGCTTCTAAGTCATACGACATGAAGGGCAAGAGATTTGCCATTGCAATGGCGGGTAACCCATACACAGAACAGGGTGAAAAGTTCAAAGTGCCAGATATGCTTGTTAACCGTATGTCTAGCTACAATCTTGGTGATGTTCGTTCGGGCATGGAAGAGGCGTTCAAGTTGTCTTATATCGAGAACGCATTAACATCCAACAATGTAATGGCACCACTTGCATCACGCTCACAGGAAGACCTTTACAAACTAATCCGCATTGCACAGGGTGAAGAAATCGGACTGTCCGAACTGGAATACTCTTATTCACCTGCTGAAGCTACCGAGATTACAGACACCCTCAAGCAGATGTTGGCTATCCAAAAAATAGTACTAACTGTCAATGCTGAGTACATCAGAAGTGCGGCAATGAAACATAGGAAAGAACCACCATTCCTAATGCAAGGTTCTTACCGTAACATGGCTAAAATGACTGAGAAGCTTGTTCCAGCAATGAATGAAGACGATATCTTCAATTTGATCATTGATCACTATAGAGCTGAATCTCAAACATTGACCACTGGTGCAGAGGAAAACATGCTCCGATTCAAAGAGATTAATGGATTCATCACTGACGAAGAATCTGTTCGACTTGACGAAATTAGAGCTAGCTTCACATCCAACGTTGTTGATGATGACCTGAGTCATGATGACAAGCTGGTTTTGGCATTGCAGAATATTGCTACGGCTCTTATGAAGTAAGTAAAACTAAAAACTGACACTCTCGACTGGGAGTGTCAGAAACAAGAGTAAAGAAGTGAAAATAACACACATCCACCAAACCATTGGTGCATTTAACGGCATTATTTAGTTTTTGGTCGATGAGCGTCTCATGTCTCTTGAAGTTTGCACACCAAATTTTAATGACTACAACGAATTTAGATTTAGAAACCTAAGGCTTTCTAAATCTAAATTCGAACCAAACAAGCAAGGTGTTGAGTTAACGCCGTATGACATTGAGCCATTCGAAATTGACAAAGATGAGCTCAATTACCTCGACAAGTGGTTTTGCACTACTGAAGGCGAGCAAGGGAATTGTGCAGATGAGCAAAATAGCCCATATCATTATCTCGATTCTGATTTGCTCCTGACGAGTTGTAATTTTGATACAGGATATCGCCATGCTGTTTATCGAAAAGATGATTGGTTGGAAGAATTGGAGTATTTTGAAACGCATGATGACACTTGGAAGATTGCATCGGAGATCCCTAAGCTAAAGCTTAATGAAGAAGGTGGTTTGTATTGCCTACTCACGCATATCTCTGAAGCTGTATTTGCAAACTATTATGCTAGATAAGAGATCGCCACAAATTATCTCCAAAAAAACAAAAGGGATGAAAAATCATCCCTTTCCTTCACAAAACTAAGTAATTCAAAAATGAGCTTTACTTAACAACCTCAACCATCAGAGCTTCTTGAAGCTTACGTTGACCTTCGTTAATAGCACCCTTAGTTTTTTCTTGTGTTTCATACGTCAACTCCAAACGCTTTTTGTGCTCTTCAATAGCAAGAATAGTTAGGTCGGTCGCCATAACGAGCGTCTCAGGGTCAAGTATGCCACGACTTAGAGTTTCATTAATGTCTTTCTCCAAGCCATACATCTGCTCCTTGAAATCAAGGTATTGCTTGTTCGAGTAATCTTTAACAGACTTACTAATGTTAACAATTTTACCCGCCTTATTTTGTTCTACAGCAAGCAAGAATTGTCTCTTCCACATCGGGATGACTGTATTAACTACCTCAGTAAACTCTTCCTTAAACTGCAAGAAGTTCGTTTGAAGAGCTCGGATTGAAGGCAGTGACTCGATTGCAACGTGACGCGCAGTCATCATGCTTGTCACACGACGATTCAAACGCACAAGTTGATTTTGAAACGTGTTGAATGCCTCAATGTCTCTCGGGTCTCCCGTTTCAATCGCTTTTGCACGAAGAACAGGGTAAGTTCCCTTAAGCTCTTTTTGCATCTTTGCTTCACCTGCCGCAATGTAGTGTTCAAACTCATCGATTAAGCTCCTGTACTTTTGATCCAGTACGTCGAACATTCCAACCGACTCATCAATGACGGACATCTCGCCTTTAATCTGAACCACAATGCGATCAACACGTTCATCTACAGTGTCAAATTGCATAGCTACATTGTCGAATGTATGGGCAATTCTGTCACCGATTATTGGCAGCTTTGCCCAGAATGACTTACTTTGAGTGTCAGACACATTAACCGACTTGATTTCATCAATGACCTCACCCAAGCTTTCCATGCTATCAGTGGACATTGCATTGGCCTTCGTGTTCGAAAGTTCATTTGCGACAAATGCACTTAGTTCAGATTGAGACTCTGTACCTAAATTGATGATTGAAAGTGTTTCAGCAAGGTCAATGCCATCTGCGATCTTCGCTACACGTTCGTCATCCTTGTACTGTTCAGCTAAGGAATACTTCACATCTCCTTCTAGCAATTCTGTAACAGCCTCTGTTGTAGTGATAGTTGTCAAAGTTATACTCCTGATTAATGAAAACCCTCACAGGGTGAGGGCTTTAAGTTAGTTAATTGTTAGCTGGGGCGATGTCTTACTTAGCTCGGGAAGTACGTAAATGTATTCTTCTAACTCCTTACTAAATAGAGTCTCTAGGCCACGAGCTCCTAATTTTCTTTCGTAAGCCAAATTACATAGTTCATCGATTTTCGAGTCACTGAAATTTAGTTCAACCCCAGCAAATTTAAACAACTGTGTGTATTGTTTAACCACAGCATTTCTAGGCTCGGTAGCAACTTGTTTTAGCTGTTCAGGTGTTAATTCCTTTAATTCAGAGACAACTGGAAATCTTCCCAAAAATTCAGGGATTAGACCAAACCTCTTTAAAACATCAACACTTGAGGGAGTATACTCACCCTGTTTATCATCTGAGTCATCGTCATCCAAATGACCGAACCCCATTTTAGTTCCCTTTTTGTTCATGTCTTCAGCAATCTTCTCAATTCCCTCAAAAGCTCCGCCTACGATGAACAAAATGTTTTTGGTATCCACAACTCCCAATGCAGGTGAATCAGGGTTAGTTCTGCCATTTTTCATGTCTGTAACAGTGACCTCTGTACCAGCCAGCATTCGTAACAAAGATTGTTGAACACCTTCTTTACCAACATCCTGTGTAACACTTGGGTTTTCTGACTTTCTAGACAGTTTATCAATTTCATCGATAAACACGATCCCTTTACCAGCAAGTACGGAATCTTCGTTTGCTCGATCCCAAAGAGTGCGAATCATGGTCTCAACATCTTTACCAACAAACCCTGCCTCGGTCATTTCTGTAGCATTCGCAACAACAAATGGTACATCAAGAATCTTAGCTAGCACTTCAGCAATCAGTGTCTTGCCGCACCCCGTTGGGCCAAGAAGTAAGACATTACCCTTCTTAAACTCAACACCGCCCATATCAACATTCGAAATTCTAAGGTAATGCAAGTAGGCAGCTGTCGCTATCGCTTTTTTTGCACCCTCTTGACCAATTATGTATTCGTTTAAAAGTTCGTGAATCTCTTTTGGGGATTTTATTTTCCCTGTAAATGTCGTTTGCTTCGCTACACTTTCTAGAGCTTCATTGAAAGCTTTAATGCATACATCACATAGCTTAACTCCACCACCTGCGATGATTCTTTCCGCTTTCTCTTCTGGTTCGCCGCAACATGAACAGTTATTTTTTTTAGTCATTCAGATTTCATTTAGTCAGGTTTAACTCACAGCAATAATGCCACAGAAGCCCATATTGTCAATTCAATTTGTGGCATAGAGACTCTGAGATATATAAGGATTCCAAGGTTCTCTCCTTCATCCCATTTAAGACTGACTGACTTGAAACACCTCCATCAATATATACTTTTTTAAGGTTCAAATATGACGGCAGATCCCCACCATAGTCCTTTTCTCCACGCATACCGTCGAAAGACACAAGAAAGTCTACTGACTTTGAATTTAACAGCTCTAAACCGTTAACAAACCTGTCCAAGTCCAACTGTTGATAATACCTTTTGTTCGTTGTGTTTGTTATTCCTAACCATGGAGGATCGCAGTAGACAATATCATCAGCTGTCGCTTTGTTAAAAATATCCATGAAATCGGCATTTAACATCTCGCTTCGACCCTTGATGAGCTCATGAACCTCAAACACATTCTTAGCCATTGTATTTGGCTTAACACCTTTTCTCCTCTTATCAGCACTTTGGTTGAACTCTCCCATAGAATTGAATCTTATGCTGTTTTTTACACACCTCGCTGCTAAAAACAACAAACTTGATGGATCAAGTGTCACATTGAACTCTTCTCTAACCTTTAAGTAAAAATCATTGTTTTCTTTTTTACAGTCTGATTGCTGACACCAAAGTTTTTCATACTGCTCTACCAAACTATTAGGGCACTCTATTACCATCCTCCATATCTCAGCTAAAGGGGTATAGGATTCACCAAGAACAATTCGATTAAATGAATCAGGTCTAGTTGTTAGTGCAAATAACGAAAAAGCAGCAGACCCCGCGAACGGTTCATATAAGGTATTGTATTGTGCTGATTTAGGTATGTGCTGAATTATCTGATCAGCCACCTTTCTTTTACTTCCCTGATAAGGAAGAAAATGCGGAGCTTTCATATGTACTTTATGCAAAAGGTACATCTTCATCCTAAAAAAACAAAGACCGCTGTGTCGCGGTCTTTAGAACTAGACTTTAACCTATGTAACGTTGCATCTCGCTTCTGATGAGGTCTAATTTAGTTCCGAATATTGTCAGATTTGAATCACCTGCAACTAAAACAACCACCACTCCTTTGCGATTTCGTGCTTTAGGTTTTGATTGATATTTCAGCAGCTCTTTCTACGTTTCACACGTTTCAAATTGACATCGAATACGATTGTGGTATTTTGAATAAAAATCCTATTCAAGATATAGTATGACTAAAAATCAATTCAGCTACATTGAAGACAGCGCAATAACACTGACCTTCGACAAAGTGCTTGATGAAGACTTCGCATCCGAGGAAAAAGATATTCTAGAAGGCACTATCAGTGTCACATCTGGTGAGCTTTTTTCTGGACGAGAAGCAGAAATCAAAAGTTTCTTAGAGGCTTCTGGGTTTGAGCAAAGTGAAAAAGGCATTGTATTCAAAAAGATCGCAGCCACCCCAATGTATCATGAAGGCGAAATTGTAATCTTCGGCACTACCTCAATGCACTTTTGCCTCACTCATATGAGCCTTCAAGGCGTTATTGATGCTGCTGACTTTCCTGAGGAAGCGAATGCAAAGCTTAAAATTTCTGCTGGGTGGGTGCTACTTAAGAGGCCGGATTTCGAAAATGTCCTAACAAACAACAAAGACATCTTAAAAGCCCACCTTTTCCAGTTTTTGTGCAAACAGGTTCGCAAACGTGGTGGTGTTAGGGATATCTACGGGAAGGTAGAAGGGTTATCAATAAACCCAGATACTCTCTACCAATCACTATTGGGCATTCCCGTCAATTCACTTTCAAAGAGGGTTTACACTTACCTAAGTGAGCCTGCGACAGCATACCGAGTCGCTTTAAGTAAAGCGTACAAGAAAGCATTAAACTCCCTTATTGAAGAAGAGCTTATTACAAAAACTGAAAGCTCAGAGGGCATTAATCAATACATTCCAATTACCATGGAAGAACTCAAGAAAAAGAGTCAATCCTTTCAAAAGCAGTTCTCCCTCGAATACGGAACAGAATCAATCAGTTAACTACTGGAAGAACAAAAGCCATCACAATTTGGTGGCTTTTTATTTTTTGGAATATGTGATGAGGATGATTAATATTAATAAAAAATGGTCAAAATCATCCTGTATCTTGCAGCTACACTTTTCTCGTTTAGCGCAAGTGCAAACACTGGAGGGCAAATTCCGGCATCTGCAATAGTCTATGTATTAATGTACTCTGCCTATATGCTTTCTGTCGGCGCGGGTTTGTTTGCACTTTACAAACTCATTGATGGAATACGAAATTATACAGATCTTTCCCAAAGAGATGAGCACTTATCTAAGAAACTTGCAGCTAGACTTATACTGGCAGGTCTCCTTTTAAACCCTCAGGGCACTGTTACAATGGTCACCAATACAGTAATCGGAGATGATGGCAACAAAGATGGACAGTGTTACGCTTATCAGATGAACTTTGACGAAAGTATGACTAAATTCCAAAGTGACATTAAGTCTATTGCGTCTACAAACTCAGACCCTATATCAAGGGTTAAAAGTAGAATCTACAATGCAGGGTCGAAAGCGGGTGAACATGAATGCTATACGGAGCCAACATCCAAGTTTGTTCAAAAGCTATCAGGAGAATTAGCAGATAAAGAGTCGAAACTTTTCGATCAATTGATGTCTACCAAAGCAAGATTCCTTATAGGTTTAATTCAGGCAATAGGCTTATTCTTCTTCTTTAATGCTTGGATAAAAATGTGGGCAATATCAGAAGGGACTGAGCGCCAATCTACCTACAAAGGTCAAATGCTGGTGGTCGCTATGAGTTCACTAATCATCAATCTCCCCAAAACGGCGGAGCTAATAATCAACACGTACGGCTCCATTACCTTTTAGTGGGATTTTTTCGAAAAAAAATCAGACTGAAGCGTAACGAAAAGAAGCGCCTCCAAATTGGAGGCGCTTTAATACAACGAATCAAAATGACTTGTATTTATTAAGGTTTAAATCCTGTTTTTGGTCTTTGTCTGGCAACATTTACCAAATTCTCATCAGAACATTCTTTCTGAGAATCAATAGATTCTCTCAGTTTGCGTCCAAATCCGTTATCCTCACCTTCCGCAGACAACCCCCCTTCTTTAGCTCTTAGGCTCTCATCAAACTCTTTAATCGCAAGAGCAAGACCCTGCTTAACAGATCGGCTATTCACTATACCACCCAAGTCAATTTCCTCTGGTTGATAACCTATCCTCAAAAGAGCCTTAGTAGCGTTGTAGACAAACTCTTTTTTTTCCGCCTTTGAAACAGACTTAGAACGTGGAGGATGTATATAAACAGGAGAAACCCCTGCCTCCTTAGCTTTAAGTGCGGCAAATTCCAAAACGTCAGGGTTTGATAGCTGGTCATTCGGTATCCGAGTATATGTTTCTCCTGATTTCGTGCCGCTGTGAGTCATTAGCACATTTCCTTTTTTATCTTGAATAGAAACTTCTTTTGCGTCATCTAGACTTCTAGATTTGAAGTAACCAGCTATCTTTTGCCTAAGAGAAAATACCGGAACCACTTCATACCCCTTGTTTAGAAATGCAACCTCAGCCTCCCTAAGTTGTTTTTTGTACAACTGCTCATCAAGAAATGCCAAATCATCTTGATCGCTTATATCACTGCCAAGAATCAACCCCTCCTCTTCGAGAGGTTGCTTAACCTCCCCGTTGATTAAAATCGACTTTTTACGGATAGGAGAATCACCCTTTTCAGTAAACTCTTTATTGAAAAAAATGCAGTTATCGACAAAATTAACGTCATCAACTTTAATTTGGAATGATGGAGATGAATGAGCCAAGCTTGCTAGCGTAGAGTCTAGTTCATCCCTAAATTTTACAATGTCTCCGTTACAACCATATTTGGCAGAAAGAGCCTCTAGTTGTTTTGTTAATCTAGTACCAGTGATGAGCTGTGAAATCATTAAAGATACATCCGAATCCTTATCCTTCACTTCATCTTTGAGTCTTTGTACAGCTTTCCCAACGCGCTTTTTCATGTCCATATCAACATCAAGGTCTACTTCTGGATCTAATATTTTGTCTAGCTCTTGCAGTAGTAAACCTTCTCGCTCTGATACTTCAGCTGAAGCAAGCCTACTGGCAAGGGGAAGAAGTAGAGATTGGCAGACTTTGTTTAAATTAAAATCCTCTAAATCTTTGGCTAACTTTTCGAAAACACTTTCATCCAAAACATTGCCGCTTATATCTACAGACTTCTTGAGGAACTTTTGCTCAACACGTTCGTTGGATAACATTGCGCGATCACAAGAGGCTGCAAATAACAGTTGGTTGGTTTTGGTGCCTAGCTTACTCTTATCTGCCAGTATAAGCTCTACTAGAGCGTCCTCGACTAGATCTGAACTGAGGGCTTCACGAAAATCATCTAGATTAACCTCTCCCTCTTCAATCAGAGAGTCCAGTACATAAATCCTTTCTCGTACTAGCTTAGGCAAATAGGTAGCTTTACCGTCTACAGTCTTTGTTTTAAAGGACGGAGCGGAAGCTATAAAATCCGTAAGATAATTACTATTCATATCTTTTTCTTTAATATTACTTATATTACGTCTTTGTTTCTATCGTCTAAATTTTAATTAATCTGCGTTGAAATGTTGATTGTGAATAACTTATCTTCAACTAAGAAAAAATAATAAAGCACGATATGAAGATATTAGTTATTGATGATTTCCCTACAATGCGCAAAATTATTCGCAGCTTACTTGGGGAACTTGGTTACACAGACATTGACGAAGCCGCCGATGGTCTTGAAGGTTTAAAAGCTATGCGTTCAGCTAGTTATGATCTTGTTGTAAGTGACTGGAACATGCCAACTTTAAATGGAGTGGAGATGGTTCAGCAAATGCGCAAAATGCCTGATCTTAAGGACATCCCTGTTTTAATGGTCACAGCAGAGGCTAAGAGAGAGCAAATCATTTATGCGGCACAGTCAGGCGTAAATGGATACATCGTGAAACCTTTCACTGGTGCGACTCTTAAGGAAAAAATCGACAAAATCATGATCCGAACTGCTGGTTAAGATGACAGAAACAATTTTCGATTTAGAAACTGCCAAAGAGCTAGTTGCGGCCTTAGAGGCTGGCGATTCAGTTTCAGCTGACATGATTGCTGAAACTGTATACAAAAAACAAACCGATACTTTATTTCAAGGTGTTGGGAAACTAACTAGAAAAGTATACGAGACCTCAAAAGGTCTAAATCTTGACCAAAAGCTAGCAACAAACGCTTCCGAAATACCAGACGCTCAGGGTGGACTCGATTACATCCTAGAAAAAACAGAAGAGTCAGCGAACATTACGATTGATTTTGTTGATAGCACCGTAAACGCGTTGAGTGGTAAGTCTGAAGTTAGTCGCGAGTTAATAAGAAACATTGACCAATTTATTGCCAAAGAACTGACCGTTTCGCAGTTTTTAGATCTTTTGAACAATATCAAGCTCCACCTTGGTGAAATGGACGTTGTTCATAGCCTATTGCAGAAGCAATTAAATGACGTTCTTCTTGCCCAAGGATACCAAGATCTTACGGGACAAGTTGTTAAGCGCGTATCTGGCTGCCTAACTGACATTGAATTCAACTTAGTTGAGCTCTTGAATGTATTTGGCACTAAACCAGAAATATACGAAGAAGTAATTGCTGAAGAGCCTGAGCTGCATGGCCCAGCTATTACACAAACCCAAGATACCGTCAACTCACAAGACGACGTTGATGACTTATTGTCATCCCTTGGTTTCTAAAAAATACCGCTATGGATTTAGATATTTTACAAGACTTTCTGATTGAATCTAAAGAGATCATTGAAGAGCTACAGGAACAGCTAGTTGAACTTGAGTCCAACCCTGAAGACAAAGAGCTCTTGAATGCTATTTTTAGAGGATTTCATACCATCAAAGGTGGGGCTGGCTTTTTAGGAGTTACCCAACTTGTTGATATTTGTCATGTATGTGAAAACGTATTTGACGAACTGAGAGCAGGAAGATTGACGTTAAGCAGTAGCTTAATGGATGTTGTTCTTAAAGGATTTGACCAAATAGCTCTTTTTCATGGTCAATTGGAACAGGATGAACCTGTTGGTGAAACACCTAGCGCTCTAATAAAAAAATTAGAAAACATTTTAGAGAAAGGCTCGGAAGACCCTACATCACCTTCTAATGAAGTCATTAACGAAACAGAGCAGACAGTGGATGACTCTTACCCTATTTCTGATGATGAATACGAAGCACTTCTAGCTTCATTTGGTCATGGGCAAGAAAATCTTAATCAAGTAATAGAACCAAATGAACCAGTTGAACCGCCACCAGCCAAAGATAACGAAGACATAACTGACGAAGAATTTGAAGCTTTATTAGACGATCTTCATGGCAAAGGAAAGGGCCCTACGGTTTCAACTCCATCAACCGATGATGAGTCTTCAGCTGAACCAGTTCGTAAGCCGCAACCTAAGAAGAATCAACATGCAGAAGCTACCGTGCGTGTTGATACCAAGCGCTTAGATCAAATCATGAACATGGTGGGTGAACTTGTACTAGTAAGAAATAGGCTTCTTTCTTTAAATAGTGACAATGGAGATTCAGAAAACGGAACCTCATCTGATAAAAACCAGTTAGGTGAAGTCTTGACTAACCTAGACTTGGTGACGTCGGATCTACAAAATGCTGTTGTAAAAACACGAATGCAGCCTATTAAAAAGGTTTTCGGTAGATTCCCACGAGTAGTCAGAGACCTATCTAAAAATCTTGGTAAAGACATCACTTTAGTTTTAAAAGGTGAAGAAACTGAACTAGATAAGAATTTAGTAGAAGCACTAAGTGATCCACTAATTCACATGGTTCGAAATTCAGTTGACCACGGCGTGGAATTCCCAGAAGAAAGACGTGCTGCTGGCAAGTCTCCTCAAGGAACCGTAGTTTTAAGCGCAATCCAAGAAGGCGACAACATCCTACTTTCGATTCAAGATGATGGAGCGGGTATGGATGCGGAAAAACTTAAAGCACTAGCTATTGAGCGTAAAGTCATAGACCTTGAACAAGCAGGTCGAATGACAGATAACGACGCATTCAATTTGATTTTTGCTCCGGGTTTTAGCACCAAAACTGAAATAAGCGATATTAGTGGTCGTGGTGTTGGTATGGATGTAGTGAAAACATCAATCACACAACTTAACGGTCAAATATCTATTGACTCAGAAAAGGGTAAAGGCACCAAAGTAGTAATCAAGGTTCCACTTACGCTAGCAATACAGCCTACGATGATGATCACGGCGAACAATCAGACATTTGCTTTTCCTTTATCTTGTATTGATGAGATCTACAAGCTAGACCCGAACCAAACAAACTTAATTAATGGACAACTTACAACAACTGTTCGAGGTAAAACTGTACCTCTGCTTTCACTAAACAAGTGGCTATCTGGTAGCGCTCAAAATGAGCTCGACGAAACTGACGGTGAAGTATTACTGATGCACATTGGCAGCATTAATGTTGCGGTTCGTGTTGACGGAGTCATTGGTCAAGAAGAAGTTGTAATCAAGCCTTTAGGCGCATTCGCAAAACACAGTAACGGTGTTGCTGGGGCGACCATTACTTCAAATGGTGATATCGCGCTAATTATGGATCTTTCAGAAATTGTAAATGAATACAATATAAGTAACTAGTTATGAGCAAGCAGACAGAAAATATTGAACAGCGCATGGCGTTTGAGGTTAGCGGCGAAATTTACGCCGTTGATGTACTTGCTGTAAAAGAAGTGTTGAGATTCTCAATGATAACCCCTATCCCACGCTCTCTGAGCTTCGTATTGGGGCTTATTAACCTCAGAGGTAACGTTGTTACTATCATTGATGGAAGGAAGCGTCTTAATGTCGCTGAGGGCGAAATAACAGATGAAACTAGAATCATCATCATTGATGGTCAAGAGCATCCAATCGGAATAGTAGTTGATTCGGTTCGCGAGGTGATCGATATAGACCGTGAGAAAATCGAACCGTCTTCTTCAAACAACCAAGAGGAGCAATCATTTATACAAGGTATTTACCATCTACACGATGAGCTACATATCTTAATTGATCATGCCACCCTCTTGTCCGAGTAACCCTCATCTATCAGCAACCCGCCCTATTGGCGGGTTTTTTAAACCCAAAACATATAACTATAAAAATGACCAATTCGAATATCCCTAAAGTACCAATTCTTGTCATAAGCTTCATACTCGTAATGGCAACTTTAAAATCAATAAACGGGCTTGTACAGCCGCTCCTACTAAGCATTATTCTGTGTCTAATGCTTAGCCCTTTAGTAAATGTACTTGGCCGTTACAACGTACCCAGAGGACTATCAGCATCTGCTATTTTAGGCGCACTATTAGTGGGCACAGGAACAGCCCTAGGCTCGTTATCTAAAGCATTACTGAGTTTCCATTCAGACATTGGACATCTCACAGACAAGGCGCAAAGTTTCATCCACGGTCTTGAATCAAGTCTTCTTAAACAAGGTGTTGAGGTGGATATATTTAATCTATTCAACTTCAGTCATCTCCCATCCTTCACAATGAGCATTGCTGGACATATTGGTGGGATTATGTCGACTATATTTGTTGTCTTTTTAATGACCTTATTTATGTTAATTGAAGCCCCTAAATGGAGTGAAAAGTTTGACCAACTAATCTCAAAAGGAAACTCGACTGACAAAATCCTTGCAGGCGTCAATCAGTACCTTGCAGTTAAATTCCTTACATCCCTTTCAACAGGTGTATTGGTCGGGCTGTCATTGGCAAAAATCGGTCATAGTTACTGGTTCATTCTTGGAACTATAGCTTTTGTTTTCAACTACATTCCAAATGTGGGTTCATTCCTAGCAGCTGTTCCTGCTGTAGCTCTCGCTTTTGTTACACTTGGAGTGCCTGAAGCTGCATTAACGATACTTGCGTATGTTGTGATCAACGTAGTTATAGGTAGTCTACTAGAACCCAAAATAGTAGGAGATAAATTAGGCATTTCGACGTTGGTTATCTTGTTGTCGATGTTGGTCTGGGGGTGGATGTTCGGCATCGTAGGAATGTTCTTAAGTGTACCAATCACCATCTCAGCAAAAATGGTTTTGGACGAAGTTTCGCCAGACAACCCAATATCAAATCTACTGTCTAACTAACAAAAATTGAGATTCTTTTAAAAATAGATAACTCTTGTCATGCGAGTTATCTATTTTTTTGGAGCAACCTTTGAAAAGAACCCGAATCATCATGACATTATGCATAAGCGCCGTACTTCTAGGCTTCTCCTGTCCTTATGCAAAACCATCAAATTACGATGCTTTAGATGCATACATAGATGAAAAAATCCCGAGCTTTCATCAGTCAGAAAGAGCAAAGTCAGTCAAGAACACGCTACAGCGAATTCAAACTGAAAATTGGTGGGATAACGCCACAACATTTACAAACATTAGTAATCAGCTTAATCACGTTTTAAGTTGTTACATCTATGCAGTAGGAGAAGACAAAGGTGCATTAGAGTTGATAGACGAAATTGAATTTCTTGTTGCAAACAGCAATGAACAAAAAAGACTGTACCAAAGATTTATAGAAAAGGATTCTCAATTGAAGCACGAAATGATTCCAGAGGCGGAGTGTTATTAAACGATGAAAGTATCTGATATCAGAAGAAAGTTGTTATCTCAGGCATATAAGGCAACTTCATTAGCAACGAAAGCAAAAAAAGCAAAAAATGACTTAGAGATAAACAAATGGACTGTGATAGCTAAGTTAAATAGGGATTATATAAGTTATATTGACTATGTTTCAGCTAACCCCATCTATTACCGCAAACACAAAGAGTCAATAGCTCAAAAGTTATATTGGGTATTAAGTCATGTCGAAAAATGTGATATTCTTATAAATGAAACAAAACAAAACCTTTAATTCACCAAGATGACGCAACTTCAATCTGAGGCAAAAATGCTACATTCGGTAGACACATGGTTGATGTCTGCTGAAATACCCTGCTTAGAAACCACAAAGCTAGTTCCACAGCTAATCAGCATCCACAAGAAAGTTTTTTCTGATCTTGAAAGTAGACTTGCACTTTCTGTACAAAAAGCAAGCATTATAACGGAAAGCAAAAACCACAATAAATTCAGCGCTTTAAAGCCTTCCAAGCTTAAAGTATAGATTTCTTATTGATGATGCTACGTCGTGCGGCTTTTAGTTAATTGTAATTTCTTGTAATAAATACCACATACGACGCGTTAATCTACAGAAATAACAATAACGAGGTTTTAATGAAACTCATCAGTATTAAACCCGGAGATCTTGTGAGACAAGAACCCGGAAGTTACTTTATTTTCTACTGTGAAACTCCTGAAGAGACAAGTAGACTATCCGTAAACATCCAAAGTTACGCAACTCGATCTAATGCCAAGCTAAGATTCGAAACCATAGACGGATTCACGACCAAGCGCGAGGCTAGACACCTTCTATGTGTTACAGTGATCAAGTCTGGCGAACAAAGGAAAAAACGCGGACCAAAGGCGAAGACTGAATAAATTATTTATTTTTCAGCTAGTTAAGTTCATCAATTGAGCTATTTACCTCGACAACATATTGTGACTTCAAGGTATTTAGTTTACCTACATGATTCCTTCGCTCGCTCCTAATGCTCTCGTCAACACCGAGAGCTTTATCTTTGAGCTCTACACACTCCGGAGTAAATTTCATCCTTTCAGCAGTCATGCACTCTTCTTCAAATTGTTTAGCTAAATATTCAAACTCTAGCTCTAAACGCTTCACTTTATTCAAGTAACTAGTAGTCTCATCTTTATGTAGAGACTCATATTGAGACTTTAATGCAGCTGTTTTTTCTTTTAGCATCTCTTGGATGGAGACATCGTTACTTGCTTTTGAAAAGTCCAGTTCGATTGGCGCTTCAGCCTTTAGATCTGGTTGGTAACCCATTATGTCTTCCTCCGAGCCACACCCCGTCAGTAAAACGCCAATCAATGCTACATATGCCTTCTTCATTATCTTTTTATTTAATGTAATGTTTTTACTGAGCAAGTTCACCTTGACACTTAACGCGAATGTGGTATAAAGACTCCTATCTATCTATGAGGCACAATATGAAGAATTTCGCGCACAATTTTTTAATGAATCTCGGATCGAACTCTCCAGTTTCTGATAATGGCGGCACTGTAACCTCCGATTACACTAAAACGTGCATTCGCTGGTTTATTGTATTACTAATGTTTTTGTATGTTTCCGGATAAAAAAGAAGCTACCAAAAGGCAGCTTCTTTCTAAAAACCTTACATTTACAAGTTTGTGCTCCCAAGCCCACCTACTCTACTGGTCTCTGATAGAGCAGAGGTTACAACAAGTCTTGTCTTAGGAATCTTTGTTACCCAGAACTGAGCAAATCTTTGCCCCTTTTCTAATCTCAAAACCTTTACGCCACTTTCATCTATGACAGCGTGTTTCATTAGTTGCTCAAATTGGTTTAAATGAGCAGTTATAACCCATTGATCACGATAGTCACTATCAATCAAGCCTATCGTGTTTGTTACCTCCATACCATCTTTTGTACCAAGGCCAGATCTTGGCTGGATTATTGCAGCCATCCCCTTTGGCAACTCCGTTCCAAATCCAAGCGTAATCACCGTTGGTTTATCGCTGCGTAGCTCAAAATCATATGGAGCTTTGATGTCGTATGCCGCCGCCCCCTCAGTCCCTTTAACAGGCACACAAAAGCTATCTTCATCCTCATCAAAAACTTTTAGTTTTATATCGTGGACTTTGTTTTCTTCATGCTCGATCAGTAATTTGATTTCTTCGATTTGTTCTGTAGTTAAACTCATTATTATTTTTTTGTGTTCTTACATTTTAGTAATTGTGCCACATATTCAAAACCCTTCCTCACTGGTATAATCCATAATATCGACACTAAATACGAGAAATCGCATGATTGCCAAAGAGTTAAATGCTTTAGACGTCAGTCTACACGGCTCAAAACTAATTGAAGCTTCAGCTGGTACTGGCAAAACGTACACAATCGCCACTTTGTATCTTAGACTGCTTCTAGGACACAAAAGCTCAAAAAATTGCGTACATTCTACCCCTCTCTCAGTAGACCAGATTCTAGTAGTAACTTTCACTGAAGCTGCAACTGAAGAACTTAGAGACCGTATTCGAAAACGCATACGTGAAGCCCGAATTGCATTCATGAGAGGATTCAGTAGCGACCCCACTATTTCATCTATACTTCATGACACAAAAGACATTCCGACAGCAGTAAATGTTCTGCTTCGTGCCGAAAGTCAGATGGATGAAGCTGCGATCTTTACTATCCACGGTTTCTGTCAACGTATGCTTACCCAAAATGCTTTCGAGGCAGGAACTCTGTTCAATTCAGAATTTAAGCCTGATGAGTCAGAGGTCAGATTTCAAGTTGTTGCAGATTTTTGGCGTGGAAACTTTTACAGCCTCCCTAGAGGACTTTGTAATGAAATACGAAAAGTATGGAGCACTCCACATGACCTATTACGACAGGTCAACCCATTCCTATCCGGAACCAGAGTACACATCAAGTCCACTGCAACCCTGACTGACAATCTCGTTAATGCTCACAACAATAACCTATCTCGAATTGATAGCCTTAAGAAGCTAATCAGACAATACACGCCTGATGAAATTGATGAGTTAATAGCCAACTCAGATGTCTGCAAGCGCTCTTTTACCAAAAAAAGCAGACCAAAATATATCAATGAAGTGTGGTCTTGGGCAGAGGAAACCCCAACTTCTAGCTATGACTTCCCATCAACAATAGAAAAGTTCACCTGTGAATTCATAGAGAGTAAAACGAAAAAAGGCGACCCAATTCAACACGAAGTCTTTGCCGCGATCTCTGAATTCTTAGCAAACAAGCCATCCATCAAAGAAAGTGCTTTCCTAATAGCAGAAGCTCAGTGCCGAGAAGCTTTGGCAGATTCGAAAATCAAAGAAGCTTGGATGTCCTTTGACGATCTACTTACCAACCTATCACGCGCACTTGATGAAGATGAAAGCAACGTCCTTGCACACCGAATCCGGACTCAGTTCCCATTTGCAATGATTGATGAGTTCCAAGACACCGATCAGCTGCAATACAACATCTTTAAAAAAGTATACCAAGACAAGATGTACCCTGAAGATATTGATGATGTAGAGACCATTAAAACAGGACTCTTCATGATCGGCGACCCTAAACAAGCAATTTACTCATTTCGCGGAGCTGATGTATTCACATATATGACAGCTAAGCGAACAATTGACGAATTACTTACCCTCAGCAAGAACTGGCGCTCATCACATGAGATAGTTGAAGCCACAAACGCGATTTTCAAAACAAATGAAAGTCCGTTCATGTACAACGAAGACATTCCGTACACACCCGCTGTAGCTAATAGCAAGCCTGAAGAGCGAGAATGGTTCCATGGCGGGGACAAGCAAAAGGCAATGACCATATGGTGCCCTGAGTCTTTGGACAAGCCTGTCTCAAAAAGTAGTTACCTTAATGACATGGCGCATTCCACTGCTTCACAAGTTCAAGGCTTGCTAAATGGCTTGGCCGATGAAACTACCTACCTTACAGAAAAAGGCAAAAAGAAGCTTTTTAACGCGAGCGACATTGCAATTCTCGTTAGGACTGGACGTGAAGCAGCCTTGATTCAGCGAGCCCTGATAGATGTCGGCATATCTTCAGTCTACTTATCCGGAAAAGAGAGCGTTTATACATCAACAGAAGCTAAAGACCTGTATAGGTTATTAAATGCTGTCCTAGACCCAAAAAATGAACGCTCACTTAGAGGCGTCCTCGCGTCTAACCTGTTCCGTATGGGATCAGATGAAATCGAAGCGCTTAATCAATCTGACAAAGATTGGGATGAAACCGTTTTAGAGTTCATGAACTATCAAACAACGTGGAAGCGCTCTGGTATTTTACCAATGATTCGCCAAGTCATTACTTCACGAGGTATTGCTTCCAAAATTATGAGTGAAGCTGGCGGAGAAAGATCGCTTACCAATCTACTCCACATCGGTGAATTACTTCAGCGTGAAAGCCAAACTATTGATAGCGAACACGGCTTACTTAAATTCTTTGATGAATCCATAAAAGCTCCAAATGGAAATGCCGAAGAGCAGCAACTACGTTTAGAATCTGAACAGAACTTAGTACAGATTATCACCATCCATAAATCTAAGGGACTGGAGTATGACTTTGTTTTCATGCCTTTTGTATGCGGTATACGAGAGTTAGATACAGTTCTTTTTCACGACCCCGATACAAATCAACAAACCTTGGATATAACTGGTTCCAAAGAAAATGAGAAACTTGCATCCAAAGAAAAGCTTGCTGAAGATCTCAGGCTTTTATACGTTGGTCTAACTCGCTCTGTTTATGCAACATTTATAGGCATGGCACCAGTTTGTAATGGATTAAAGAAAACTGAGCCAACTGGCTTGCACAAGACTGCTATCGGCTATCTAATCCAAGAAGGCAAGGAGTATGGGATTAACGACCTTGATTTAGCTTTACTAAAGCTAGAGAAGAATTGTGAATTTATTAAAATCGTTACCCCTCCTAACCGTTCTAAATCCGTTTCAGTCTCAGTTAATCAAGAGACAGTGAAGGTTACGCCCAAAACCTTCAAAGGTTCAATCGAAAGCGATTGGTGGATTACTAGTTATTCTCACATCACATCAAATTTAAGCGGACACCATGGAGCTACACTGGATGTTGCTGCTGTTGACCCATCTCTGTTTGCGGTAAAAGAGGAAGAAGTAGAATTAAACCCAGCAAAAAACATCTACACTTTTGCTCGTGGCGCAACTGCTGGTACATTCTTACACGCAATCTTTGAAGAAGTTGAGTACACCAAGCCTGCTTCCGAAAAGTCCAATACTCACATCATCCAAGAACTAATGAGACTGAATAGCATAGACGAAGAATGGTTACCAACCCTTCAAAAGCTGGTGGATGACGTACTTAGCTGTGATCTTGACGGTAAGGGATTAACTTTAAACTCAGTTCCAGCTGAGGATAGGCTCGTAGAAATGGAGTTTCTACTGCCCATCAGAAAGTTTACCTCTGCTGAACTAAACCCTGTAATGAAAAGGTACGAGCCACTCTGGGGTGACTTTAAGCTCGATTTTAAAACAGTAAGCGGTCTTCTCAAAGGCTTTATCGATCTTACATTCCAACATCAAGGAAAGTTCTATGTCCTTGACTGGAAATCCAATTATTTAGGAGGGTCACCTGAGTTTTACCACCAAGAGGCACTTCAAGAGTCAATGGCTGATCATCGCTACGACTTGCAATGTGTTCTTTACGCTGTAGCTCTGCACAAATTCCTAAAGTCCAAGCTTCAAAACTACAATTTTGAAGACCACATGGGGGGCGCATTGTATATCTTCTTGAGAGGTATAGAAGATGGCACCAACAATGGCATTTACTACTCTCTTCCACCTAAAGAATTTGTAGAAGAATTAGAGAAAATCCTATTCCATTAGAATGATTTGCAATAGTACCACAAGCTTAGACTTAACATGCGTTTGTGGTACTATTACTAAGATAAACACTAAAGGTAAAGGATGTGAGATGTTCACCGTCTACAACTCAAATCAGATGGACTTACTTCGCGAACTCGTTCTAAAAGTAAGCGAGTTAGCTCCAAGGGAAAATGTATTTCAAGAAGATGTAATCCTAGTCCAAACCCCCGGTATGGCTCAGTGGGTAAAACAAAGTCTTGCCGATCGATTTGGTATTTGTGCCAATACAAAATTTCCTATGCCTTCTAGCTTCATCTGGAATGTTCTGTACGAGACAGTACCCGATGTTCCAAAGGAGAGCGCCTTCACCAAAGACTCAATTAAATGGGCTCTTAACGAAATCCTGCCTGAAGTAATCGAATTGGATCTATACGAGCCGCTGAAGAACTACATGACTAGTGGAGATGTAACGCCTACAAAACTCCACCAGCTATCAGGTAAGGTTGCTGATGTATATGATAAATACTTAGTATATCGACCAGATTGGATTTCTGATTGGGAAAGAGGTGAAGTAGATCAAGACCTTGTTCAAGAGCATCCATGGCAACCTGATTTATGGAACCGAATTCACGACCACATGGTTCAGCTCGGTAAATCTCCATATCATCGAGCCAACATGTTCGAAACTTTCATTGAAACTTTAAATAATTACGCTGCTCTTAATCAGCCTTTAAGTTCAAAGATTCCAAAACGTGTTTGTGTTGTAGGTGTTTCCTCTCTCCCACCTTCACTTTTAGACGCCTTTGTTGCTTTAGGTGAGCACATCGACATCCTTTACATGAACCTCAATCCATCACATTTCTACTGGGGTGATATTAAGAACAAAGGTCATGTGAATAAATTACTTCTAAAACAGTACCAACAACAGCTTAAAAATGGGGAGTTTGACTCCACTCCAATAGAGATCGATGAAACTCTTGCAAACAGTTACGGCAATAGTTTGCTCTCTAGTATGGGGACACTTGGTCGCGACCAAAATGCATTATTCGCAGAACGCGAAGTTGTGCAAGGTGAGGCGTTCTCGGAGACAGAACGCTCAACATTACTCAAGTGTATACAAAACGACATCTTCAATCTTGAAGATAAAGGCGACCCGCAGCACTATGAAGACAGCTCAATCAAAGACATTGTAGCAACCAACGATGATTCCTTAAGTATTCATCAATGCTACTCCTCTATGCGAGAGATAGAAGCGTTACACAACTATGTTTTGGACTGTTTAAACAGCGACCCAGAGCTTACACCTAAGGACATCATCGTCATGGTGCCCGATATAAATGAGTATTCTGCTTATATTGATGCTGTATTCGGAAACGTCCCATTCTGGGATAACAAATATATTCCCTACTCTGTTTCCGACAAAACAGCCAATAACGAGTACCCTATCGTCGCAACTTATCTTGAGCTGCTTAAGCTAAACGAAAGCCGTTTCAGCGCTACTGAAGTGATGGAGATTCTGAAGAATAAATCTGTGCTCAACAAGCTCGATTTAACTCAAGAGGATTATGATGAGATTTATGTAATAGTCAAAGATGTTGCAATTCGCTGGGGAATGGATTCGCAGCACACAGACGATAATGGTGATGTTCAAATAAACGTCAATACATGGAAGACTGGAATTTCCAGAATGCTGATGGGTTATGCATTGGATTCTGATCATGGTTTTTTCGAAGGAATCTTACCTTACAACGCACCCATGGGCACCAACCCAGAAATACTTGGAAAGCTTAGCGAGTTCATTTCCCTCCTTGAGACTTGGGCTAACAAGCTTCAAGGGTGCTTAACAGGTGATGAGTGGCTTATAGCATTAACTGATCTTCTTGGTTCATTTTTCGAAGTAAAAGAAAACTCGGATATGTACGCTCTTAACCTTGTTAAGGCGAGCATTCGTAAGCTTTACAGAACCCTTAGAGAATGCCAATACGACAGCCCTATTTCACTCAATATTGTTCGAATGGAGCTTGAGGACGTTCTTACATCAGAGCAAACAAGCCAACAATTTCTTGCTGGCAAATTAAACTTCTGTACGCTGATGCCAATGAGATCCATCCCGTTTAAGCTAGTGTGTATCGTTGGGTTAAATGATGGAATCTTCCCTCGAACTCAAACAGCGGAGAACTATGATCTAACGGCATTCTTCCCTCGATTAGGAGATAAGAGCCGTAGAAATGAAGACCGCTACATGTTCTTAGAAGCTCTTCTAAGCGCACAGGAAAAGCTATACATCAGCTACATAAGCAAGTCTGATAAAGACGGAAGTTCTCGCATCCCAAGCATAATCGTTCAGGAACTTCTCGACTATATCCACAGTGGATATTGTTTAGAGGGCGAGACAGACCTTCCGGCAGACATTTCTGGTGAAAATCTAATTGAGCATCTTTGCACGCAACACGCAATGACACCATATTCTCCGAACGAGTTTACCCATAATGGTGGTTCGTACAACGAGTCTTGGGCAAACGCAATTAATAGCGTCGAGGTGAACGAATCTGTTAAGTTCGATGATAACACCCTCCCACCAACAGAAGAGAGCGTTGAAAGACTCAACCTAACCGAGCTCCTAACTTTCTGGAAGTCTCCGGTTAAACAGTTTTTCAACCGTCGTCTTAAGGCAGATTTAACGCTGCAATCGAACGCTTTAAACGACTTCGAACCATTCGAGTTTGACCCACTCGAAAACCATAAGTTAAAAGCATCTATGCTAAAACTTATGTCAGAAATGGAACTTAGCACCCCTGAAGGTGAAATTGCAGAAAAAGCGGTTAAAAGCGTACTTGAAATAGCCAGAGGAAGAGGCATTTCCCCAGTCGGTCATTATGCTGATCTTATGATGGAAGAAGAAGCCTTGAATGTCCTCAACGTTAACTCTTATGTACAAAGTTTATGCGTTGGTGAGGAGAAAACATACGAAATCTCAATCCCCACACCTATTGATAAGTATGGTATTAAACCAACACTTGCAGGCGTCATAAAAGGCGGTTACGAAGACCGTGTATGTGATTTCAAAGTAGGTAAAGTACACGGAAAGGACTTACTTGAAGGCTTTATTAAGCAGATTGCTCTGTCGCTAATGTCACACAGATTAGAGGTGTATGTTATCGGCACAGACAAATCTTACATGTTCGAACCAATGGAAAAAGAGTTATGTGAAGCCTTGCTCATTACCTATGTTGAGGCATATTTTGATGGGCTCTCTAAGCCATACCCTTACCTTCAAGACTTTGCCTTAATCTGTGCAAAGGCAATTATCCAAAAAGGGAGCTCTACAGACACCGAAGATCTCTGTATGACGAGAATGAAAGCTCATTACGAACGAACGTATGCAGAAAATGGAACATTCCCCGAGCCGCATGTTAGACGCGTATGGTCAGACTGGGATGAGATGCTTGGAAGGCAATTCTACATAACAGCTGCAAAACACCTTGAACCAGCCTTAAAGCAAGCTAAGGAATTGGAATAATGTCCAAGACTATTGAACGATTAAAGAACCTGAAATCTGAAGGCGTCATTACAGAAATTGATTACCATTTTGCATCAACTCTGATGCAATATGACCGCGACAACGAGTTGCTGACTGAGCTAACCCCTTTTGTTTCAGCTCTACTAAGCACAGAGCTAAGTCGAGGCAATACATGTGTAAAGATAGACAAAATCAACCTCAAACGACCTTTCGGACTTAAAGAGGACGATTGTGTTGAGTTACTAAGTAACATTCCCGATCGTACACTCTGGGGAGAACTTTTGCTCTCTTCATCAGTTTGCTCCGAATCTGGACAAACACCCCTCATATACAACGAAGGAAGACTCTACCTAAATAAATACTGGCGTTATGAGAAGTGTATTTCAGAAACACTTGTTCAACTAGCATCTCAAAGCGCCAATATAAACACTAGCGAAATGAGAGCATACCTTGAAGAGCTCTTTCCTAGACCTTATTCATTCTTAATGAAGGCTCTTAGTAAGGCTAATAGCGACGATGACTTAATTGAAGCCGCTATCGACGTTCTAGACATCGCACAACCTCAATCAATTAACTGGAACGATACATTACCAGTCTTGCAACGAGCTAAAAGCGCAGAAGATTTAAAAAAACTTTCTAAGCTAATACCGGAAAACTCAAGACTTGATTGGCAAAAGATTGCTGTTGCCTCTTCTCTGCTCAAGCCACTAGCAATTATCACAGGGGGTCCCGGAACTGGCAAAACAACAACAGTCATCAAACTATTGGCATCCATGATTCATTCACATCGAACAAATGCTAATGATGAACTTAGCTACATCCCTCCTACAATAAAACTAGTCGCCCCGACTGGTAAAGCCGCCATGCGCCTTACCGAATCAATTGGGGGAGCACTCCAAACAATGAACTTGGATGAAGATGTTGCCGCTCATATCCCGACCCAAGCGAGCACTCTCCATCGGCTACTTGGTGCAACAAAAGGAGCTTCAAAATTCAGATTCAACGCCGAAAACAGACTCCACCTAGATGCTTTGGTGGTAGATGAAGCTTCAATGATTGACCTCCCAATGATGTTCAGTTTAGTGTGTGCATTACCACCACATGCAAAATTAATACTACTAGGTGACAAAGATCAGTTGGCTTCAGTTGAAGCTGGTTCAGTTCTTGCTGATTTTTGTGCTTTCTCAAGATTCAGTTTTAGTAGTAACCACACGTCGCAAATCGAAGCTCTTACAAGCTTTAAGATAAACTCAAGTCCTAAGGCAAAGTTATTAACAGACTGTGTAAGCGAGCTTAAGAAGAGTTACCGATTTCACGCCAAATCTGGAATTGGTCAGCTGGCAAAGGCCGTAAACAATGGTGAAAGCGCAGATATAGATAAAGTGCTTTCTGAAGGTTTCGATGACGTACACTTCTCAGAACTCAATGCCAACAGCTACAATGAAATGATTACTCAGGTTTCAGCTAGCTACGCAGAATACATTGACTTGATTCGCACGGGTGCTAGCTACAAGGAGATTATTGACACTTATAACTCCATTAGACTTCTTTGTGCTGTTCGTGAGGGTGAGTTTGGATTAACAGGACTTAATAGCAAAATAGAGAAAAAGCTTTGCTCAATGGGTCTACTAAGCATTCATAAGCACAACTCGTGGTACGAAGGTCGTCCAATCATGGTTGTACGTAACGATTACTCCACAGGACTGTACAATGGGGACATTGGGATAACTGTAAGAGACCCAGAATCTAACAATCTCATCGTAATTTTCGAGTTCCCTGACGGCTCAATCAAACAGTACCAAACGTGCCGAATTCCTGATCACGAGACGGCATTTGCAATGACAATACACAAATCTCAAGGCTCTGAGTTCCCGAACACATACATGGTATTGCCCGTAAAACCAACTCCAGTATTGACTCGCGAACTTGTCTACACGGGCATTACTCGTGCTAAAACAAATCTACACATGTTTGCAACGCGAGATATTTTGCATAGAGGGGCTAAAGCCAGAACAATCAGGCATGGTGGACTATTCCCAAATCTACTCAAAGCAATCGCTAATATCGAAATACGAAAGTGTGAAGATCCACTTAGCTAAACACGGTCTTTCAGTTAAAAAATGCGAGGCTCAAACCTCGCATTTAAATTTGAGACCTTAAAAGAGACAAAAATTCTTTGTATGATGAATAGAAAATGAATCATCAAAGTAAATCATTAAAACTAGGGTATGGACTTATTATCCTTTCCTACATAATTCTATTACCTTCCATTTTTCTAAAAGAATCATCATCTGGTTTAGCAACTATCCTTTCTACTCTAATGGGTGTTTTCCATTTAGTAGGAATTGTAGCTATATGGTTCGCTAAGAGAAAAGCAACGGAAGAAGAACTTAAACACTGCCATTACATTATTAAGGCTTTTTGGATCTACAACATCGCTGGAGCAATCCTGTTAGGGATTTCTATCTGGGCAGCAATGCAGGTGGTTCAACTAAGTATTGACCCTGTCACAAATCAAATCACATACGCATTTGTTGAAAATAAACTCATGTCTGGAGTTACCGCTGCAAGCAGCTTTGGGCTTGTACTCTTTTCTATCTGGTATTTAGTAAGGACAGTCAAAGGAGCCTACTTTTATTACAAGAATAAAGAATTGAATTTTACAGTTAGACCCAGCTTATGGCTCGCTCTAAAGGCAAAAATACAAGAAAAATTTAAGATTAAAAGTCACCAAAGTACGTAACTTCTTAGCAAAGGTACTAAAAACCTCAAGCCAAGATATGACCCTTCACACGTTTAAAAAAGGATGAGTACATGCTCATCCTTTTTACGTAAGAATAATAGAACACCAAGGCGCAAGATTTAATAAAAGAGTTGAAATTCGAAGAGTTTAGCCACTGAATTCCCTCATAAGAAAGAAGATCTATCTGAAAAAAAAGCCTCCTTAGCGACTCAAAGAAGGCTTTTATGGACTCATCAGAGTCATCAGAGTTTAGTACGAATGTACAAAGAAGCTTCTGAAGGATTGTATTGCCCGAAATGATTTGATTTCAAGTAACCCATAACCCTTCCCAAATCAGACTTACTTTGAGCCTCAAGCTTGGCGATAATGGCATCAAGATCTGCATCTGATAACATCTGAATTGATGCAAGTGACAACAGCTCATTCATATAAGCAATTTCTTGCTCATACATTTGAAGATCTTTCTCGCGATCATTTTCTTTACAGATTTTGATGTTGAAATTGATTTGCTTTGTAAGACCATGGATCTCAGAAACAACCAAATCTTCACTAACAGACCCACCTGTTTTTTCTACAGCTTGCAAACTAGCGAGCAGTAGTCCAATAAGTTTACTTTTTGGTTTTTTACCTTGCTTCAAAGCAAGAAGTTTTTCTTTTTTTAGGGTTTCAATTGACAGCATAGTCTTCTTTTTTCAATAGTTTAGTAGATTTAATCTTAATTTATGAGTTAAAGCATTTTCCCACTTTCACTCAGGCGAGGTTTACGCATTAGCGACTTCATCCCCTCAGAAGGCTTTGGAGGATTTTCTAGAATATTTGATAGCTTCTTCCAAGCTTGCTGTGATAAATGAGTTGTTGCTTTAACCTGAAATCGCTCTTGTTTATTCTCAATATTCATAACTCACCATTTTATAACTCGGAGGAATGGGCTTGTGTCTCTGGATAGGCTGCTAAAACAGTACCTATCTTGGTTTCGAACCATTAACCAACGCCTAAAGACAATTATTTTTCCTGTTGGCAAGCCATTCCAAAATTCTTAAACAACGTTAATCACTAAAGTGTACAAAACAAAATAAAGTAATACTTATACCGCGAAAGTTATTGGTGCCTCCTACTGGATTCGAACCAGTGCACGCTTTACATGTACTCATCGATGCATCAATTTTCTAAAACCAAACGCTTTTCTAACTAGTAGTTTGGAAGGCTCTTGCCGCTGAGCTAAGGAAGCAATTCACGAAGAATAACATTTTTGTTCTGATAATTGGTGCTTCGCCAAGGAGTCGAACCTTGCTACCAAAAGTCGCACGCCGTTTAGAATTCAGGAGTCCAACCTGACATCTTTTGAGCAGAACCACTACGAAGCATGGTGCCAAGAGGTGGATTCGAACCACCGACGCAAGGATTTTCAGTCCCTCGCTCTACCAACTGAGCTATCGAGGCAATATCATAACTGGCGGAGGCGACGGGACTCGAACCCGCGATCTCACAGCGTGACAGGCTGGTGTCTTAGCCATCTCGACTACGCCTCCTAAAACTTTCCATTTTTAAAAACACTCTAAGAATGCTTTTAAAGATGGTGCGGGTAAGAGGACTCGAACCTCTGACCAAGTCATTAAAAGTGACCTGCTCTACCAACTGAGCTACACCCGCAATGGTGGGAAGGAGGAGAGTTGAACTCCTGACACGAGGATTTTCAATCCTCTGCTCTACCAACTGAGCTACCGACCCATATTTGGTACTCCGTAGGGGAATCGAACCCCTGTTAACCGAGAGAAAGTCGGTTGTCCTAGCCACTAGACGAACGGAGCACATTGTATCTGGCGGAGGCGACGGGACTCGAACCCGCGATCTCACAGCGTGAC